>CAXHAW010000340.1:0-2454 GCA_964014525.1 uncultured bacterium | reverse complement strand
GCCCATGGTGGGCCGCCTTTTTTGTTTCGGATTAGAACGGGATCACTTTTCCTCGCTGACTTCCTCGAAGTCGACGTCTGTGACCTCCTCGTCAGCACCGCCCGAAGCGTCAGCACCACCAGCTTCAGGGCCGGCGCCACCTGCCTCTTGGCTGGCCTTGTACATCTCCTCGCTCGCGGCGGAAAAGGCCTGATTTAGGCCTTCGATTCCGGCCTTGCAGGCTTCCACATCCTGAGCGGCGTGGGCTTCCTTGAGCGTCGCGATGGCGGCCTCAATCGGGGCTTTCTTGTCCTCGGGAATCTTGTCGCCGAATTCAGTCAGCTGCTTTTCCGTTTGGAAGACAAGGCTGTCGGCTTGGTTCATGACCTCCACCTTCTCCTTGGCCTCCTTGTCGGCGTCGGCATTGGCGGCAGCCTCGTCCTTCATTCGCTGGATTTCAGCATCGCTCAGTCCGCTCGACGCCTCGATGCGAATGCGTTGTTCCTTGCCCGTGGCCTTGTCTGCAGCACTCACGTTGATGATGCCATTGGCATCGATGTCAAAGGACACTTCAATTTGAGGGACTCCGCGCGGGGCGGGGGGTATGTCAGACAGTTGAAAACGTCCAATCGACCGGTTGTCTGCAGCCATGGATCGCTCGCCTTGCAGGACATTGATGTCCACGCTGGGCTGGTTGTCGCTGGCTGTAGAGAAGGTCTCACTCTTCTTGGTTGGGATGGTGGTGTTGGCTTCAATCAGCTTGGTCATCACGCCGCCCATGGTCTCGATACCGAGGGAGAGGGGGGTGACGTCCAGCAAGAGCACATCCTTCACGTCTCCGCTCAGAACACCGCCTTGGATGGCCGCACCCACAGCGACCACCTCATCTGGGTTTACGCCTTTGGATGGGTCCTTTCCAAAAAAGCTGGTGACGGCCTCTTGGACAGCTGGAATTCGGGTGGATCCTCCCACGAGAATGACCTCGTCGATGTCGCCCATGTCGAGTCCAGCAGCCTTCATGGCCGTTTGGCAGGGTTCGATGGTGCGCTTGACCAGTTCGTCGGTCAGCTGTTCAAACTTGGAACGGCTCATCGAGCGGACAAGGTGCTTCGGCACGCCGTCCACAGGCATGATGTAAGGCAGGTTGATTTCTGTGCTGTTGGTGCTGCTCAGTTCAATCTTCGCCTTTTCTGCAGCTTCCTTCAACCGCTGGAGGGCCATTGGGTCCTTACTCAGGTCCAGACCGCCGTTTTCATTTTTGAACTCTTCGACGAGCCAATCAATGATGGTTTGGTCGAAGTCATCTCCTCCAAGGTGAGTGTCGCCGTCAGTGGAGAGGACCTCAAAAACGCCGTCTCCCAGTTCGAGAATGCTCACGTCATGTGTGCCGCCACCGAGGTCAAAGACCACGATTTTTTGGTCTGTTGCTTTCTTGTCCAAACCGTATGCAAGCGCAGCAGCGGTGGGTTCGTTGATGATGCGCTTCACTTCTAAGCCGGCAATTTCACCGGCTTCTTTGGTGGCCTGGCGTTGGCTGTCATTGAAGTAAGCGGGGACCGTGATCACCGCTCCTGTCACTTCTGTACCGAGGTAATCCTCGGCAGTTTTCTTCATTTTCTGGAGGATCATGGCGCTGATCTCCTGAGGACTGTAGTTGCGGTCGTCAATTTTGATGCGGGCTGTTCCGCCGTCAGCGCTGACCACCTCATAGGGAACGCGGCCGGCCTCCCGGCCCACTTCGCTGAACATCTGGCCCATGAATCGCTTCACGGAATAGATGGTTTTCGTGGGGTTGGTGATGGCTTGACGCTTGGCGGGGTCACCCACCTTACGCTCTCCATCTTGTACGAAGCCAACCACGGACGGGGTGGTCCGCTTGCCTTCGCTGTTGTTGATGACCACAGGCTCATTGCCTTCCATCACGGCTACACACGAATTGGTGGTGCCGAGGTCGATGCCGATGATTTTGCTCATTTATGCAGTGTTGTTGTTTACGAAACTGTGTCGTTAGACGCGGAGGGCAGAACAAATTGAGTGCCAACGGTAGGCCGCGTCGGATGGACTGACAGGATGTCGGTCCTGGACGGTTCATCTGACATTTAATGCAGGAAATACACGGAAAATGGCAGATTAGTGAAGGCTGATCGACCTTTGTGACATGTTCGAAGGAATGGACGACAGGGGGTTTCCCATTCGATGGGAGCGTCCTCCGCAGCGCATTGTGAGCCTTGTGCCATCGCTAACCGAGACCCTTGTGGACCTTGGCGTGGAGGACGCGCTGGTCGGGGTGACCCGGTTTTGCAATCGCCCAGACCACCTGCGGCGAGAAAAAACGAGGGTAGGGGGAACCAAAGGCGTGAAGGCACATGTCATCATGGACCTTCGGCCTGATTTGGTGGTGGCCAACCTAGAAGAGAACGACGCCCAGGACATCATGGCATTGGAGATTGCCGGGGTGCCGTGTTGGGTCTGTGA
>CAXHAW010000339.1:0-2461 GCA_964014525.1 uncultured bacterium | reverse complement strand
GTCTGGTTTAAAGGGGTCAAGTGGGTGGCCCGCAATCTGCCTGTCGGACAGCCCTGCGTTCTTTGGGGGCGCATCAGCGATTACAAAGGGGGGCTGAACATGGCACACCCCGAAGTTCTGACCCTTCAGGATGCGAGGGCGGCGAGTTCGCTTCATCCGGTTTATGGATCCACCGAGAGATTGGGGCGATTTGGCTTGAATTCGAATGGCTTGGCCAAAGCAGTTCAGCGCTTGATTGCTCAGCTTAGAGATGCACACGGTAGGGAATGGATGGAGGAAACGTTACCGGACGACATTCTTGCACATCGAAGCCTTCCTCGCCTTGCCATGGCGATGGAACAGGTCCATCGGCCAGCCGATGTGCAGTCTGAGCGTCTCGGTCGGTTTCGATTAAAATTTGAAGAGTTTCTCTTTCTGCAGTTGTTGCTCGTACAGCACCGAAACAGGCAGACCAAGGCCCTCCCCGGACCAGCTTTCATTGACGTTGGGGATCAATTCAACCGCTTCTATGCCGAGCGCATTCCCTTCGAGTTGACGGGTGCGCAGAAACGGGTCGTGCGGGAGATACGGGAAGACACGCGAAATGGGACGCACATGAACCGATTGCTGCAGGGCGATGTGGGCAGTGGAAAGACCATGGTGGCCCTGTTGACGGCTCTTTTGGCCTTGGACAACGGGCACCAAGCCTGTGTCATGGCGCCGACGGAGATCCTTGCACAGCAGCACCTCGTGAGCTTTCGGGAGATGCTGGGTGACTTGCCCATTCGGGTTGAGATCCTGACGGGTTCGGTCAAAACTGCTGACCGAAAGCCCATCTTGCAGGGACTGGCCGAAGGGGCCGTCCACTTGCTGATTGGCACACATGCCGTGCTGGAGCCCAAGGTGGTGTTTCGCAGTCTTGGCCTCGTGGTCATTGATGAACAGCACCGGTTCGGCGTCGCCCAGAGGGCCCGGCTTTGGGCGAAAGCCAAAATCCCGCCGCACGTCTTGGTCATGACGGCAACGCCAATCCCTCGGACCCTGAGCATGACGGTCTACGGTGATCTCGATGTCAGCATTATCGATGAGCTTCCCCCTGGGCGCAAGCCCATTCGAACCGTGCACCGCACAGACGCACAGCGGCTCAGTGTATTCGGGTTCATTCGCGAACAGGTTGCCGAGGGTCGTCAGGTCTATGTCGTTTACCCCCTTATTGAGGAGTCTGCTCAACTCGATCACAAAGACTTGATGGACGGTTACGAAAGTCTGAGTCGCCATTTTCCTCCTCCAGAATACAGAATCAGCGTCGTCCACGGCAGAATGAAGCCCCAAGACAAAGACGCTGAGATGCAGCGCTTTGCCAGTGGTCAAACTCAAATCATGGTGGCGACGACCGTCATTGAAGTGGGGGTCAACGTGCCCAATGCTTCTGTTATGGTGATTGAGAGTGCTGAGCGATTTGGACTGAGTCAATTGCACCAATTGAGGGGTCGTGTCGGCCGAGGGGCAAACCAGAGCTTCTGTATTTTGATGAGCGGCAAGGAGCTGGGAAAGGAGGCGCGGAGGCGGCTTGAGACGATGTGCCGCACCCAAGACGGGTTTGAAATTGCAGAGGTGGATCTCGAACTCCGTGGCCCAGGAGATTTAATGGGCACGCAACAAAGTGGAGTGCTCGATCTCAAGGTGGCAGACCTCATCAAGGACCGCGCTCTGCTCGAGGATGCGAGGGACTTGGCGAAACGATTGTTGGCGGAGGACCCCGATCTCGATGCACCAAAGCACGCCTTGCTCAGAACCGGTGTCGATCGTTTGCGTGCTGCCCGTCCGGACTGGAGCCGCATTTCCTGAGCCATGAACCATCCCGTTGTGGGCAAATTCAAGGGCCCTGCTGCCCAAAGGGAGGTGGTGCGTTTAAGTTTGAAGTGATGAACGCAGGTGGACGTCCCTTTTGGTTGGCTTTGGGCGCTGGGCTATTGATTGCAGCGGCATCCACTTGGGGTTTCTTGGCAGGTCCCTCCTCCGAAACTTCTGCGCAGCCTATGTCACAGGACAGGGGCAGGATCGACCTCGATACGCTTTCGCAAGAGGCCGATTCTCGCGGACAGGATGCCCCGACAGAGGGAGAGCCTGATGTCACGTTCAGTTTTGCCGTGGAAGTGGCCCGCTTTGAAGACGGTATGGTGCTGGAGCAGGATGACCTCCATCGTGTGACCTGTCGGTCTGCATCGGGAGACCTGCGCTGGGAGATTGGCATGGATGGCCCATTGCTCGGGGGCTATCGTTTTGACGCCAACAACGATGGAATGGATGAGGTTTTGTTGGTCGACCGTGCCCACGCCATTGGATTGGATCCGGGGGGGCGACCCATTCCTGGATTTTCCATTCGGCCCGGCTCGGAGATCACAGCCCATGCGGTTGTGGATTACGATGGCAAGGGCCAGGAACGCTACTTGATGGGGTTGTCTGACGGGCGGATTTTGAA
>CAXHAW010000338.1:0-2463 GCA_964014525.1 uncultured bacterium | reverse complement strand
GATTCCGTGAAGTCTCGTGGGCTCGGAGATGTGTATAAGAGACAGGTCTGAATCCAGAGAAGGCGATCACTGTCAGGGCCGCGGGTCCGGCGAGGTGGTAGGCGCGCAACCCCTGTTTTTTCATGTAGCCGAAAGCCTGCCACCAGCCCCGCAATGCGTTGAGGAATTCCCGAAGCGGTGTTAGGGCAGGGGACTGAAGGGGGGGATTGAGACGGGGCAACGGCCCCAAGTTCGGGGGTGTTGGTTCAAGCCCGACCGAAGGCGGCGCCAACTTCCGACAATTCATCGAAGAAAGCCGGATGGCTTTTGCCGACCGCATCAATGCCGATGACCTCCATTGGGGCTCCGGCCAAGCCCAGGACGGTTCCTGCCATGACCATGCGGTGGTCGCCGCGCCCATCGAAGGTGGCGGGTTGTATGGGGCCGGGGTGAATGACCATGGTGTCCTCCTCGGGGTTCAGTTCGACTTGGATTCCCGCTTTTCCGAATTCGGTGGCGATGGCTTCACCCCGGTCGCTTTCCTTGTGTTGGAGGCGGTGAAGGCCAGTGAGGCGGGTCGGTCCTTTGCAGAAGGCGGCATAGGCAGCCAAAGGGGGAAACAGGTCGGGGCAATGGGTTGCGTCGAATTGGAACCCTTTTCGCCTGCCCCGGTCCACGCGGATTCCGGTTTCGGTTCGCATCAGTTTGGCTCCGCTCAAGAGCAGGGCGCCCGTCACAGCTTGATCCGCTTGAGTGGGGGTGTTGCCCAGGCCGTCGATTTCCAGAAATGGATCACCCGTCAATGCGGCCAGAACCAAAAGAAAGGCGCCGCTGCTCCAGTCTCCTGCTACCGTTTGGTCAAACGGTTGAAACTGCTGTCTCCCGGGAATCGTGAATCGGGAGTGGCCTTCGTGCTGCAGGGAAATGCCGGCCTGCTGCAAAACGTCTAGGGTCATGTCGACGTAAGGGCGGCTTTTTAGGTTGTTCACCGCAATCACGCTGTCGTTTTCTGCAGCCGGCAGGGCCATGAGCAACCCAGTGAGAAACTGGCTGGATAGGCTTCCGTCTACTTCGAAAGTGCCACCGCGCAGGGGGCCGTTTAGGGTGACAGGGGGGCATCCATTGTCCAGTTGCACGCGCACACCGGCTTGTGAGAGGCCTTTGGCGATTCCTGCCATGGGCCGCTGTTGCAGAGAGCCTTGGGCGAGGAGGGTGATCGGTCCATCGTGCAGGGCGGCAATGGAGGAGAACATGCGAATCCCGAGACCGCTTTCTCCGATGTCCAGTTTCTCAGAGCGGGGGTTGAATCCACCATGGATGCGCAATGCGTTTGTTCCGCTTTCGATTTCTGCCCCTAGGCCTGCCGCCGCTGAAATTGCGGCCCAGCAGTCCTCGGATTCTGACGTGTTTCGAATCCAGCTTTCTCCCTCGGCGAGCAAGGCCGCAGCCACAAGCCGCTGCATGTGGCTTTTTGAGGGAGGGGCGACCAGACGGCCAGAGAGGGAGGACGGGTGGACGGTGAGGTTCATGCCTTCTCCACGACGTAGAGTGTGGCGATGCCACCGGTCAATGGATGGAGGGTGCATCCACTGAACCCGCAGTCGAGCAGTATGCCTTTGAGGTTCTCGCCTTCCGGAAAGACCTTGACCGACTCGGGCAGATAAGTGTAGGCGGAAGCGTCCTTGGAGAACCACTTGCCCAGCGTCGGCATGATGTAGCTGAAGTAAAGCCAGAAGAGCTGTTTCATGGGAAACAGGCGCGGCTTGGAGAACTCAAGGATGTAGCCTTTTCCGCCAGTGCGCAGGGTGCGTTGCATTTCCCGCAGTCCTGCGGTGAGGTTTTCGAAATTCCGAACGCCGAAGGCCACGGTGAACGCATCGAAGCGTTCGTCTTCAAATGGCAAGGACTCTCCGTCTCCGAGCACCAGTTCGACGCGGCCATCTTGAGCGGCCTTGGAGACTTTTTTGCGGCCGATGTCCAGCATGCCTGCGGAGATGTCGACTCCGACGACTTGAAGTTCCGGTGCCTTTCGTGCCGCTTCTATGGCGAAGTCGGCCGTGCCCGTTGCCACGTCGAGCACATCCTTTGGATTCTCGGAAAGCAGCATTCGAACCGCCTTTCTTCGCCAGAGTTTATCGATGCCGAGGCTGAAGAAGTGGTTCAGGAAATCATAGCGGTGCGCGATGTTGTCAAACATCTGTGCCACCTGTGCCTTTTTGGCGTCACCGCTGTCGTACGGAGTGATTGGAGTGCCCATCGGGGTGCAAGGTCGCAATTAGCCAACCATCGTGTGGCCTTCGGGGTATTTGTAGTTCCGGCTGACCACAGAGCGGGCAAATGCAAAGGCGACAGTCAATGTACCCACCCTTCCAACGATCATGCTGGCAATCAGTATTCCTCGTCCAGCTGTGCTGATTTCACTGGTGATTCCGGTACTCCTGTCTCTTATACACATCTGACGCTGCCGACGATCCTACCTGTGTA
>CAXHAW010000337.1:0-2475 GCA_964014525.1 uncultured bacterium | reverse complement strand
ACCGATGAAATAATTGATTTTCTAAAGTCTAACCCCAGCATTCGATTTGTCTATGCCACTCGTCAAATGGAAAACGCTTCTCCTTGGGCTGGTCAGTGGGACAAAATCGTCAAGGCTATGTCAGATAGCGACGTTCTCTTCGGGTGCATACATACGCCAAGTGGGAATGGTGCAGGAGAAGGACCAAGGCGCGAAGCACTCAAACAATTATGGTTGCGGCAGATCAGCTCTGTATACCTCCATGAGGTCGGTATCAAATAACACGGTTAGTCGTTTCGACCGTGACTGCGATTGAACAATCCATTCAACTGGACCTTGGTTGGTTTCACTCGGCCGAACGCTGCCTAAGAACTGCAGGAAAGATCTCTCTTCATGTGATAGCAATTCTGGAGTAACGCCAGGAGTAACTGCAGAGTCACTAATTGGATTCAGCTTGACTTGAGCGGAATACTTTATGCTGTCGAGCTAGGGCGACCTATCGTCGGACTCGTAACACTTAATTCAACCCAATGCTTATGCAAAGTCTACTTTACTGGTGGAGCCGCCGGGAGTCGAACCCGGGTCCAAACAAGCAACGCCTGCAGCGTTCTCCATGCTCAGTCCACGATTGATTTTCGATGAGAGGCTGACCGTGGACGGCCCACCCCTGACTTAGCCTTGTAAAGTTTCGCTACAGGGTCAAGACGCCCCCTTCGCTAGATCCATTCTCCTGATGCCCCATTGCCTCGCGGATAGGATCCGAACGACGAGACGGGACAGCTCGTTCTGCCACTCTGTGGCTAGAATTAGGCAAATCCTCCAAGAGGATTAGGCCGCGAGCGCGTAGGAAGTGTTGCCAGTTATGGCTTGGGTTTCTTGATTAACGAGTGGCCACCCTAAGCACTCGGCATGCTGACCGCGACGTTTGACCTGCTGTCAAATCCAAAATCGGCCCCATTTGTTGTTGTTATTTCCACTTCAACGGCGAGATGTCAGAGAACGCAGCACCGTGTAGTGCATACCGTTCCAACAAAGCACAACGGCCTACGAAGATACGGCTTGTTTTGGGCAGAGGTTACCGAATGACCAGGCGCTGGCGAACGGTCGCCCCATTGTGGGTGAAGTTGACCACATACGCACCCCGGCACAAGCCGAGGTCAGTGCCTTCAGGAGACAATGGTCCCTGCCAGACGATTCGGCCCATCGCGTCCACAACGCAAGCCGAAGTGCCCGCGTCAAAACCACTGCCCCTCAGGACATTTCCTTCGCAGAGTGGGTTGGGATACAGCACCACATCCTCTGCAGGGGGGCCATCAATTCCCGTAACGGGTGCCTGACCGAAGTAGACATCGTCGAAATAAAAGGTCTCGCCGCCAGGCACCGCCTCTTCACCAAACCCGAAGAAGATGACCAGAAGGTGGTGCGGGAAACCCACCTCGAGTTCAGGCGTGTTGGGCAGTTCATTGCCAAAGTTGAATTCGAGGGTCTCCCAACCGACCTGGCTGGTGTATTGTATGGTCTCCGTGTAGAATGGGTTTCCGCCGACCATTTCCGCCTTGAGCAGAATGGGTGTGCCTGCTTCTGGGGTCCAGACCCGGACGCTGACAATCTTCTCTTCGTCCGTGAACGGAACCGGATTGGCAAAGCCTTCAACGGTTCCGATCATGGTGCCCGCCCACGTGGAGGCCGTTTCCATTTTCACCACCTCCACGACGAGGTTGTCCGGATTGGTGGGGTCTACCACCACATTGGAGGCAGAACCCCAGAAGTCATAGGTCGTCGGATTCACTGCGGGGTCCTCGAATGTGCATGGGAGGTCCATTTGCGCCAATCCGTAGCTGGCGTCGACCTGCTCGATGTCATCGAAATAAAAGGTCGACTCCGCAGAGCCATCTCCTGTGGTCTCGAAATCGAACATGAATACCAGCTTGTCAAACGTCATCGACATGGCATTGGTGAAGTCCCAATGGATCACCTCCCATCCCCCCTGCATCACGTTCCACTGGTCCACTTCGAAGAAGAGGTCCGCCGGGCCTTCGAGCTTGAGCTTCATGCGGACGCCCTGACGCGGCGACCAGACCTTCATGCGAATCGAACTCGCCTCGGAAAAGTCCAACGGCGCATCCAATGTGAGCAAGGAGCCGGCCCATGCTGCGCCCCCATTCCGCACCATGCTGCCCACGGTCGCGCTGACATTTCCCTCCCCCACGTCGGGGTTGGAAACGACCTCGGCGGTGCCCCCATCAAAGTCGGTAAAATCAACCGTGGTGACCGCGGTCTCGAAGTCAACCGGCAAGCTGACTTGGGCTGAAGCCACAGAAAAAACGGACAGAAAAAAAGCCGCCGCGAGAAGGGCACCTAGACATTGAAGACGCATGACACAAGATTACAACCGAAATCAAGGCCGCGAAACCGCGCCCTCCACCCGCTCGTGGACGTTGGTTCGGAGCTTGTCCCAGCCGAGGGTGACATCGCCCACGTGCCACGTGTCGCGGT
>CAXHAW010000336.1:0-2475 GCA_964014525.1 uncultured bacterium | reverse complement strand
GAGATAGCGCACAATCCGGGTCTTCCCCTTCAGGTCTCGCGCGACCGACCGAAGCTCCCGGAAGCCGTGCCAGAGGAGGTTGCCAGCGGGCCGGTCCTTGACTTGGACGGGCATGCGCCGGAAGGTGATTTGCGCCCATCCGGCCCACCAGATGCCGACGGCAACAAAGGCCCATCTTGTCAGGTGATCTCCAACGCCCATGATCAAAGCAAGGCACATGACGAGCAGAATGACCGCACCCACAAATCCCCATGAGAACCCTTTGGCAGACAACAGGTCTTGGTCCTCTTTTGGGGCGATCTCCGGAAGGAAAGCATTATAGAAGCCGAGGCTGCCCCAGGCGCCGATGTTGGCCATGAAGAGGGCGGACATGCTCCATTCTAGATGTGCTGGATCAAACCAAAAGAGGGCGATACAGCCGCAGGCCCCCATGTAGCAGAAGCACTTGAGAAACATGAGTTTTCGGCCCAAATAGTCCGCCATGCCAGCCAGCAGGGGGGAGGCCATAATCACAATCAGGAATGAAGCCCCGATGATGTAGCTATAAAGTTGGGTGTTGATGAAGTCAAAACCGAAAAAGGACACGATGTCGGAAGGGTTTCCGGCCCGGTCCACCGAGGTGGTTACTGCATTGTAGAAAAGGGGGAAAATGGCCGTGGTGATGACCAAGAAGTAACTCGAATTTGCCCAGTCATACATGAGCCATCCCTTTCGAACGGCTTTGTTGGAGTAGTTGCGGCGGACGCGATTCGATCCCATTGCCGCTCAAGATAGGGTTCAGGAGAGCAGGCCTTGACGCTCTACTTCGTCTGCTATGTGGTCGCCGATGGCAAGAGAAGCCGTGGCTGCGGGAGAGGGAGCATTGAGCACGTGCACACTGCGCCCTTGCGAAACAATCCGGAAGTCGTCCTTTGTGTCTCCATCTGGACTGAGCAGGAGGGCCCTGACGCCACTTCGCCCCACCCTCAAGTCGTCTGACTCAAGCGAGGGCACCAAGCGTTGAAGGGTCTTGAGAAAGAGCCGCTTGGAAAAGGCCCTTCTGTATTCATTGATCCCAAAGGACATGTTTTTGAAGAAGAGTTTCCAGGTGCCGCTGTACCCCAGTGCTTCGGCTGTGTCGCGAAGGTTGAAGTCGGTTTTGCCGTAGCCTTCGCGCTTGAAGGTGAAAACAGCGTTGGGTCCGCACTCAATGTCCCCGTTGGTCATGCGGGTGAAGTGGACGCCCAGAAATGGAAATTTGGGGTTGGGAACCGGATAAATTAGGTTGCGGACCTTGTGCTTGGCGTGGTTTTCGAGCTCGTAGTAGTCGCCGCGGAAGCCGACCACGCGCTCGGGAAGGTTGACGCCGTCCTTGCGTGCGAGGCGGTCGGCCTGAAGTCCAGCGCAGATGACCAAGCCCTTGGCAGTGAAATCACCTTGGCGGGTGTGCACGATAACGCCTCCTTCGTCTTGAGAAAATTCAGTGGCTTCGATTCCGGTGAAAACACTACTTCCGGGTTGAAGACCCATGGCGACCTCTGTCATGGTCTTGGTGGCACTGCGAAAGTCAATGATGCCAGTGCAAGGCACCCAAAGGCCCGCCACTGCTCGGCAGTGTGGTTCAATTTCCCGAACGGCATCACCGTCGATTCGCTCTAGGCCTTCGATTTGGTTCTGCTCACCGAGTCCATGAATTTTTTCGAGCATGGGGAGCTCGTCTTCTGAGGCGGCAGCAACGACCTTTCCGCAGACATCGTGGTCTACACCATGCTCCTTTGCAAAGGCCACGAGTTCATGGCGTCCCTTGACGCAGTTGATGGCCTTGAGACTCCCTGGAGGGTAGTAAAGACCGCTGTGGATGACCCCGCTGTTGTGACCGGTTTGGTGGTCGCTCAAGATGGCCTCTTTTTCGAGCAGGGCGATTTTGGCATTGGGATGCCTCCGCTGCAATTTCAAGAGGGCTGCGGCGCCGACGATGCCGCCGCCCACCACGATGAGGTCGAATTGGCGTTGTGATTCCATGCGCGTCTGCTTCGGGTCGGCCAAGATAACCGCTCTGTGGGGCGGAGGTTCGAATCGGGGGTGGATTCAGCGAAGGATGTGAATGTGTCCTGTGCGCTCTTCGATCACGGGGATGCCGAGTTTGCCGTATCGCCAAAAGAGCCTGTAGCCGTAAACCCCGTCTTGAATGAAGTGCTGGCCCCTCATGGCCGACCCTTCTTTGCTTTCCCCGCGCCATGCCGTTTCTGGGTCTTCTGTGGACCAGATGAGCTCGCCCCAACGGTCAAAGATTTGAAACTGGAACTCGTCGAGTTCAGGGCAGTTTGTTTCTACGCGGAACCCGTCGTTGACGCCGTCGTTGTCTGGCGTGAATGCGGTGGGCACCCACATGTCACAGCCGCAATACTCTTGCGTCACGTCCACCACGTCCACGGAGATGCCGCAGGCGTTTTCTGCGGTCAGCAAGTAGGTCCCTGCGGGCAGGGTGGGATTGAG
>CAXHAW010000335.1:0-2476 GCA_964014525.1 uncultured bacterium | reverse complement strand
TCAGATGTGTATAAGAGACAGTCATCACAATGGACGTCGTGAGGTTGTCGAGAGCAGCGCTGAAGAAAAAGGTGAGCACCCCGATGATCCACAGCAACCGGCTCTTCTTCCGGGTCGTAATTCGATCTGTGATGACCGCAAAGCCATTGTGCGCATCAACCAGTTCGACAATGGTCATGGCCCCAATCAAAAAGAACAAAATGCTGGAGATCTCCTCCATGTGATGGAGGAGGCGATGCTCAAAGAAAACCTTTAACCCCCCGTGGCCTCCTTCACCATGACCATGCATAAACTCTTGAAACGAGCCGAGCAAATGGTCTGGTGCCTGGCTCCACCCCAACACGAGAATGGCCCAGCACAAGGTGCCGGTGACCAAAGCACTTGCCGCCTTGTCGATGTGCAACTTATGTTCGAGAGCAATCAGCAGATACCCGAGGACGAAGACGAGGATGAGGAGGGTGGCCATGTCGGTTACGGGTCAGACAATTTGTTCTAGTGCGATGGAAAGGGCTGTTGATGAAAGCCCCGTCTGCTCTGGATTTCGGGCGTGACATCGCTCCATTGCAGCTTGGATGCAATGGGAAGTGTCCCCGAAAATGTGCTCGTCTTCTAACTGAACTTCTCCGTCGCCCATCAAGTATCCAAACACTCGAGCCATCCCACAGTTCGCAATGAAGTCCGGAATCACCGCACAGGACCGGTCTGCCTTCTCCGAAATCGGGCCATAGAAAATCTCTGAATCCGCAAAGGGGACATTGGCACCACAGGAAATGACCTCGAGGCCTGCCGCAAGCATTCGGTCAAGCTGATTCTCCTTCACAAGTTTAGATGCAGCGCAGGGAAGGAACACATCGGCCCCGATGTCCCAAATCGATGAGTTCACCTCATCAAACCGCTTCAAATCGCTATGCGGCAAGTAGTTTCCATCCTTCATCAGGAACAATTCCCTGACCTCATCCAATCCGATTCCGTCTGGGCGAAGAATGCCTCCGACCCTGTCGATGATGCCGGTAATAACAGCTCCTCGCTGGGTGAGATACAAAGCGGCGGCGGCACCCACATTGCCCCAGCCCTGGACCAAGACCCGTTTGCCTTTGACGGTTCCGCCATACAAGTCGTAGAAGTGACGAACGGATTCGGCCACGCCGAACCCCGTGATCATATCGGCCACTCGATAGCGCACACCTCCGCCATCCGGCAGGAACTTAGGGTCTTCTATCACCTTGCTCACACCTTGGCGGAGACGACCAATGCGGCGCACTTTTTGTGCCTCATCGGGCTTAAAATGGCCATTGAAGACCCCCTCCTGTGGATGCCAGATGCCGCATGCTTCGGTCATCGGGATGACCTCGAGGCCAGCGTCTACATTCAAGTCTCCACCTGTGCCGTAATAGTGCTTGAGCAATGGAGACACTGCAGCATACCACCGCCGCAGAACCCCTTCCTTTCGGGGATCTGAAGGGTCGAAATCGATGCCGCTCTTGGCCCCACCAATTTGAGGGCCACTCACCGTGAATTTGACCTCCATCGTCTTGGCCAACGAGACCACCTCATTTCGGTCAAGCCCCTTCCGCATGCGGGTTCCGCCTCCGGCGGCCCCACCGCGGAGACTGTTGATGACCACCCAACCCTTGGCCTCGGTGTCGGCATCATTCCACTCAAACACGACTTCAGGAGCACGCGCGCTGTATTGATTGAGAAGGTCCTTCATGGTGACATCATGCCTATGGCCCCTTGGGCGCCGCGAATGTACCGTACAGAACCCCTCCGCAGACATCCTGAGGGGCTCCCGTCACTGAAGCCAGTGAAGTGGATTTCCCTTGAGCGGTGCGCAAAGCCAACCAGGCAAACGCCGCAGCCTCCTTTCCGTCAATCCAATGTCGATTGGGAAGGTGAATCCTCCAACCCGATGGAAGGCATGCCTGCAGGCGTTCGATCAGAAATTGATGATGGGCTCCCCCTCCGGTGATCATGAGTGTGCAATCGGTTTCCGGCCTCTCGGAAAGAGATTGGCCGACGGCCGAAGCAATCCACTCGACAGCCGTGGCCGAAGCATCCCATGGATTGGCAACGCCATCGAGCACTGCATGCAAAAACTCAAGGTCCTCCGCTGCAAGTGACTTGGGCCATGGGCGATTCAAATGCGGCCATCGAGCCAATTCTGCCAAGGCCTCTGGCACAACGCTTCCATTCCGAGCCCCATCCCCGTTCTCATCATAGGGTTGACCAGCCCTGAGGGCCTGTCGATTGAGCAGCAGGTTTGCCCCGCACAAGTCGGACGCCCTCACTTCATCGCCCTCACGACTTGGCAGCAGTGTGATGTTGGCAATGCCGCCAAGATTGAGGCAAGCCCCGTGGTCAGAAAAAACCGCTGCATCAAACAAGGGCACCAAAGGAGCCCCTTCCCCTCCAGCGGCAACGTCTGCAGACCGATAATCGGCAACCACGGGAATGCCCATGATCCTAGAAAGAACAT
>CAXHAW010000334.1:0-2494 GCA_964014525.1 uncultured bacterium | reverse complement strand
TCTACACAGGTAGGATAGTCGGCAGCGTCAGATGTGTATAAGAGACAGGCCCTATGCCAATGGCCCGATTCACATCGGCCACATCGCTGGCGCATACCTGCCTGCGGACCTGTACGTTCGGTACCTCCGGTCGCGGAAGCGCGATGTGGTCTGGGTGTGTGGTTCTGACGAACACGGCGCCGCCATCACGTTGAGGGCCCGCAAGGAGGGGACGACGCCGCGGGCCATTGTCGATCGCTACCACGAAGAGATGCAAGCGGCCTTTCTCGGACTCGACATCGCATTTGACCATTACGACAGGACGTCGAGCGAGGAACACCATGCCTTTGCTCAGGCGTTTTTCCTTGAATTGCTTGAAAAGGGGGCCTTCACGGAAGAGACCCGTCAACAGTTTTACGACCCGGTTGAGAAGCAATTTCTCGCCGACCGTTACATCCAAGGGGGCTGTCCCAAGTGTGGGCATGACAAGGCTTACGGGGACCAATGCGAGAAATGCGGTTCAGCATTGTCACCCGAAGAATTGATTGAGCCGAAAAGCACCTTGAGCGGCGCAACGCCTGAGTTGCGTGAAACCACCTTGTGGTATCTGCCCATGGAACGGCACGAGGAATGGCTCAGGACCTACTTGGCAGAAGGGAGGTTGGACGGAGAGGCGCACCATGACACGGCGGCTTGGAAAGCCCATGTTTTGGGACAATGCCGCAGTTGGATTGATGGCGGACTGCAGAGCCGTGCAATGACCCGAGACTTGGACTGGGGCGTTCCAGTCCCAGTAGAGGGTGCAGACGGAAAGGTGCTCTACGTGTGGTTGGATGCGCCCTTGGGGTACATCACGGCCACGCGCAACTGGGCAGAAAAAAAGGGGGTCGATTGGGAGCCTTACTGGAAGGACGAGGACACACAGCTGGTGCATTTCATTGGGAAGGACAACATCGTCTTCCACTGCATCATTTTTCCCATCCTCCTCAAAGAACACGGGGGGTATCTGTTGCCGCACAACGTTCCCGCCAACGAGTTCATGAACTTGGAAGGGGACAAGATTTCCACCTCCAGGAACTGGGCAGTTTGGGCCAAGGAGTACATCGATGACTTTCCCGGACGGAGCGACGAGATGCGCTATGTCTTGGCGTCCATCATGCCCGAGCAGAAAGACGCAGAGTTCACTTGGGAGGACTTTCAGTCGAGGGTCAACAACGAGCTGGCCGATGTGCTGGGCAATTTCGTCAACCGTGTGGTCGTGCTCACATCCAAGTACTTCGACAGCAAGGTCCCCGGGGCCAGTCAGCACAGGACGGAAACGGATGAGGCGCTCTGTGCCCTTATGGCATCCACACCCGCTTCCGTAGGGTCCTCGATCGAGAAGTTTCGCTTTCGCGATGCGCTGCAGCATGCGATGGCCTTGGTTCGCGCAGGCAACAAATACCTCACCGAAGAAGAACCGTGGAAGGTCATGAAGACGAATCCGCAGCGGACTGCGGACATCCTCAATCTAACCCTTCAGGTGACCGCCAATGCGGCCATTGTTTTGTCCCCTTTCTTGCCTCAAACATCAAAAAAGATGGCCGAGGCATTGGGCACCGCTCACCTTCCGTGGGATGCCGCCGGAGGAGAGGTTGTGCCCGCAGGTCAGCCCTTGGGGGCCCTTCCCATTTTGTTTGAGAAGGTCACGGATGAACAGGTGGAGGAACAGCGCGCCAAATTGGGCGATCAAAAAGGGGAAGAAGGCATGCGAGACGCAGAAGACGAGAAGGCGCAGACAACGTTTGATGATTTCCAGACCATGGACCTCAGGGTTGCAGAGGTGATCTCAGCCGAAAAGATTAAAGGAGCCGACAAGCTGCTTCAATTGACGGTTCGCACTGGCTATGACGAGAGAACCGTGGTCAGCGGCATTGCAGAGCACTTCTCCCCCGAGGAGGTCGTCGGCAGGAAGGTGACGTTGCTTGCCAATCTCGCACCTCGCAAGATTCGGGGCGTGGTGTCGCAGGGCATGGTGCTCATGGCGTCGACAGAGGACGGAGGACTGAGGTTCGTGACACCTGAAGAGGGTGCTGAACCTGGCGACATCATTCGGTAATCAACACCCGCTTAACCCTGCCGTTCTCTCGGCGCAGGAGCATGCGTCCCAATGAGGGCGTGGTGGGGCGGCCGAGGACATCGAACCACAAGGGGTCTCCATTGAACGCGCTCGAGGGAGCAGAGGGTGCACCCACACGGGCGGGACTGTTCCATTCCGTCCAGGTCCAGACACAGCGCTCGGTTGGGGAACCGGCCATCCATCCCTCGTAAAGCCGAAGTTCCAGTACAAATGGGGAGGCCCATGTGCTCAGGTCGTTCCCGGTTACATAATCGAGGTAGCGGCTGTGGGGCCCGAGTTGACCGTCGAAACCAAAGGCGTTGGGCGCGGTGGACACATTCTCTGCGGCCACCATTGTGCCCGCTTCGTCGAAAAGGGCAAGCCCAGCATCTGTCTCTTATACACATCTCCGAGCCC
>CAXHAW010000333.1:0-2500 GCA_964014525.1 uncultured bacterium | reverse complement strand
TTCCGTGAAGTCTCGTGGGCTCGGAGATGTGTATAAGAGACAGGCCCACACCGTCGGGGTTGGTTTCGTTTACCACCAAAGATTCTCACCCTGATACAGGCCGCCGACCTCAATCGCCGTTTGGGCCGAAACCACAGGACACGCCGTACACAGGAGGACCGAAGCCATCCACCAGGCCATGCAGCGCACCTCGGAGGACATGCTCGCGTGAATCGTCACAGCTTGAAACTACAACATCCGCCCAAAGTGACACCCCCTAAAAGAGGCCGAATGGCCCGAAGTGAACCCGTACATTGGCCTTGTGTCCCGGAGCCGTATCCGCCTTCTTATCCTGACCGGTCTGCTGTCCATTTTTGGCACGCTGGTTCTTCAACTCATCTGGCTTCGACAGGCCGTCGATCTTGGAGAACGAGAATTCAACGACCGCGTCGTCATTGCCCTCACCGAGGTCGTGGATCGCGTGCAAGCGATGCGAGGTGACAGCGCCGTCGTGGAGCCGGTTCGCCAACAGGCCTCCAACGCCTTCGTGGCCAACCTGAACGACACGCTCCACCCCTTCCTTCTCGAAGCCCTCCTTCGAGAATCCTTTCAGCGTGCCGCATTGGACTCTCCCTTTGACTACGCCATTTATGACTGCTTCAGTGACAGCATCGTCTACGGAGGTCATGTGGGGGGTAATGAATCTCAGGAGGCCATGCCGCCCAGGTTTGACCGGGACGGCCACTATTTCGGCATTCGTTTCCCCGAACGGAGGGCGGACATCCTGATGAGCCTAGACCGGTGGCTTTTGGCCAGTGTGCTCCAACTTCTGGTCCTTGGCACCTTCGTCTACGCAGTCGTCATCGTCCTGCGGCAGAAGCGGTTGTCTGAGGTTCGTGAGGACTTCATCAACAACATGACACACGAATTCAAGACCCCAATCGCCTCCATCGAATCAGGAGCACAATTGCTCCAGCGCGACGAAATTGGGGGCGATTCTAAATCCAGAAAACGCTACCTCGACCTCATCCTGTCCGAAAATGGTCGAATGCGGCGACAGGTGAACAAGGTCATGGAAATGGCCACCATGGAAAAGGGAACCGTGCGACTGGCCGAAGACCTAATCGACTTGCGCCAATGGGCTCAGCGAGGTGTGGAGTCGGCTCTGCCCACGGTGGAGCGAATGGAGGGCCAGTTGACTGTCTCGGTCCCCGAAGACGTTGTCTCTGCTCATTTTGTTGGCGACATCACCCATCTCGACGGTGTTTTGAGGAACCTCATTGACAACGCCGTTCGCTATTGTGGAGACTCCCCTCCAGATATCGAAGTCCGCCTTCGAAGCGAACCGGCAGGCCCGTCTCGCTGGCACATCACCGTGGCGGACCGGGGCATTGGAGTTCCTGAGGAAGAAACAGAACGCATCTTTGACCGATTCCACCGTGTCCCCGCAGGAGACCGGCACGATGTCAAGGGGTTTGGGCTTGGGCTGCACTATGTCCGGTCCATTGTGGAAGGGCACGGCGGCCGAATCCATTGTTCTTCTCGCAAAGGCGGCGGCAGCCGCTTCACAATAGAACTTCCAGACCGGACTTCATGAGCGCCAAACAACGGCACATTCTCCTGGTCGAGGATGACCCCACACTCGGCCTCATCGTTCATGACCTGCTTCGCATGGATGGCTATTCTGTCACGCTGATTCGCGACGGTCGGGAAGCATTGCCCGCCTTTCACTCCAACCAAATCGACCTCGCGGTCTTGGACATTATGCTTCCCGGTCGAGACGGATTCGCCCTGACTGAAGATCTCAGAAAAATTTCTCCTGCCCTTCCTGTTCTCCTGCTCACAGCTCGGGACCGAGTCGAGGACAGGGTCCGCGGATTGCGCGCAGGAGCCGACGACTATGTCATCAAACCCTTTCACAACGAAGAACTGCTGCTTCGAATTGGCAGCCTTCTGAAGCGGTCCGAACCTGCAACTGACACCAATGGCAACCTGCTTCATATCGGGGCCTTCACCCTAGACCGAGAAACGTATTTGCTCCGTTGGCCCGATGGAAAAAAGAAACTCACCCGAAAAGAAGGCGATGTGCTCAAACTGCTCATTCATCGGGAGGGCAGAACGACAGAGCGCGATCTGATTGGGCGGCTGGTCTGGGGAGACTCCGGGTACTTCATCGGCCGGAGTATGGACGTCTATATCGCCCGCTTGCGAAAAATCCTCAAGGCCGATCCGTCTGTTCGCCTCGAGACGCTGCATGGTGTGGGCTTCCGATTGGACGGCCCTGAACGCAGCGGGCCCGCTCAAAAACAGGACAGGCCGAAATAGGTAAGCAACTCTAGAATGTCAGAGACGCCAATGAGTCCGTCCCCATTCAAGTCCTGTTGACAATCTGGCGTAATGTCGAATTGACAACCTCCATCGTCAAAAAAGGCCCCTGGATTAAAATTTATCGCTCCCGGTTGGGTGCACCCCACAGAGAGGCCCAAACCGCAAAGGGCGTCTCCAGCTGCAAAAGGCGAAT
>CAXHAW010000332.1:0-2505 GCA_964014525.1 uncultured bacterium | reverse complement strand
GGGATGTCGTCAACAGTCAGGGCTACGTCACGTACACCTATTCGGAGGCTGACCTCATCGATTACATCACCTCGGACAACAATGGTGGTCCAGCAGCCAGCCTGGACAACATCACCATTCTCGACGTCCCGAAGAACACCGTTTGGATCCGGGACTACGGGCCCAACACGGTGTACGGCACCGGCGTGGACGACCGAATCATCGTGGATTGGCTTTACAACCGACCACGCCCCGATGACGATGTGGCACCTCAGGTCATCGCCGATCACATGGGCATTGACCTCTACGAAACCTCAGCCGAGCCTTGGGATCTGATGAACACAGGAGGCAACTTCATGAGCGATGGATTCGGTACCGGGTTCGCCTCCAATCTCATCGGCGACGAAAACGACGGTGGCAACACGTGGTGGGGCACCCAATTCCCAGACCAAAGCGATGAAGACATCGAGAACATCCTCGCTGAGTTCATGGGGCTCCACACCTACATCCGAATGGAAAACCTGCCGTACGATGGCATCCACCACATCGACATGCACATGAAGCTCCTCGACGAGGAGACCATTCTCATGGCGGAATACCCGGAGGGCGTGGCCGACGGACCGCAGATTGAGGCCAACCTCGAGTACGTTTTGGCCAACCACAATAGTGTCTTTGGCACCCCGTTCGACGTGGTGCGCATCCCGTCCCCCCCGGAGCCCGGCTGGGGCGGTGGATACCCAGACAGCAATGGCGACTACATGACCTACACCAACTCTGTGTTCGTCAACAACACCATTCTTCTCCCCACGTATTACGAGGAGTATGACACCACGGCCATCGCCATCTATGAAGCAGCGCTGCCCGGATACAATGTGGTGGGCATCGATTGCAACCAAATCATTTCAGCGAGTGGCGCCATCCATTGCATCACCCACAGTGTTGGGGTAGAGGATCCACTCCTCATCAGTCACCAACCACTGGATGACACTGAAGACACCGTGAATCCCTTTGCAGTGGAGGCCTTGGTTCAGCACCGCTCTGGCATTGCCTCCGCACGCCTCTTCTGGCGACTTGAGGGAGCGTCTGCGTACAATGAGGTCGCGATGGCTGAAGGCACGGAGGACATGTGGTCCGCGGACATTCCAGCGCAGGACCAAGGCAGCGTGATTCAATACTACGTGGAAGGAACCTCTGTGAGCGGCAAGACGCAGGACCGCCCTATGCCAGCCCCTGAGGGGTATTGGCAATTCCAAGTGGGCCAAATTGTGGTCAATGGCATCGACGGCCTCCCGTCTTTCGCTGGCTTCCAACCTGCCTTCCCAAACCCGGCCTCCAGCATCACCTGCGTGCCCGTGGAACTCAGCCGGGCTGCCGAGGGTCGAATTGCCCTGCGCGACGCCGCCGGTCGTGAAGTGGCCGTGCTTTTCCAAGGACACCTTCCAATGGGAGTGAGCAAGCACTTCCTCGACGCAGCGTTGCTCGATGCGGGCGCCTACGTTCTGACCCTCGAAGTCGCAGGTCAAGGCGTCTGGTCTCAGCGCCTGATGGTCCGCTGACTTGAGAAAACCACAATAAAAAAGGCGGCCCGATGAAGGCCGCCTTTTTTGTTGGGTTCTGCTCGAACTCAGTCTCTCCTTCCCAGCAGACGCAAAAGGAACAAGAATAGGTTGATGAAGTCCAAGTACAGGCTTGTGGCACCGAGCAATGCGAGCTTCCGTCCAGTCTCACTTCCATACTCAACCCCTGCTGCGATGCGCTTGAGTTTCTGGGTGTCATAGGCAATGAGTCCTGTGAAAATGAGCACCCCAGCCACTGAAATCATGTAATCCAGCGCGGAGGAGGCGAGAAACCAGTTGACCACCATGGCGATGAGCATGCCAATGAGGGCCATGAACAACAGGCTTCCAAAACGGCTCAAATCTGTGGAGGTTGTGTAGCCCACTATGGCCATCACGAGGAATGTGCCCGCCGTGATGCCGAAAACCTGCATGATGCTCGATCCCGTGTACACGAGAAAAATGCTGCTAAGCGAGGCGCCCATCACGGCACTGAAGGCCAAAAAGAGGAGCGTGAGGGTCGATGCACTCATGCGCTGAAGACCGAAGTTCATGGCAAGAATGAAGGCCAACGGGCTGAGCATGACCATCCAGCCCAGAAGGTTCATCCCACCGGTCTCGCTAAAGAGCATCGAAATGGCACCGCTGGACGCGAAGTACCATGCCACGGCGCCCGTGATGGACAGCCCGATGGCCATCCAACCAAAGACGGCGTTCATGAAGCCGCGCTCATCCGCAACAATGGGGGCCGTGCCCGCAAAGTCAGAGGAACGCTGTCCGCCTTGAAACAGGCGTGGGGGATCTTGGGGTGTCATGTGGGTGCAAAATGCAGAATTAGAATGGAATCAGACGCCTTTAGACAGACTCAATCACCACCGTAGTAATCTGCATAATTGTTCTCCGTCTCGAACAAACGGATGTCTGTCTCTTATACACATCTCCGAGCCCACGAGACTTCACGGAATCGCGT
>CAXHAW010000331.1:0-2506 GCA_964014525.1 uncultured bacterium | reverse complement strand
AGATGTGTATAAGAGACAGCTTCAAACGACTCATGGCCATACTTCTCCGGCTCGCGAAGCCCGAGCAAATTGAGGTTGGGTCCATTGAGAATGTGCAGGGTCATGGGGCGATTCAGTCGAGTGCAATTTCGTCGTGGGCGTCGACAAATAGAATGTTGCCGATGCCATGGTGGGCCTCAAAGAGCTTGACCCCTTCTCGGTGAATGTCGGCATCGTTGAACCCAATGAATGTCAAGTCTGCAAACTTACTCCGCTCGTCAATCAGGGCCTCCCGCAAGTCCCCGGGCATCTCCTCGACCATGTCAATGTTCTGTTCGCTAACGGGGATCCTGCCCGACTGAATCTGGTCGCGAAGCGCCAGCTCTTTTTTGGTTCGATCGCCATCTCTGTAAATAGAGAAAACCTGAATATTGGACTCCCGCCAATCCGGATGTCCCTGAAGCACGTAGGCCATCAGAATCATCAAATTGGCATTGGCGCTGTCCTCAGGCGTAATCCAGATGTGGATGTTTCGCTTCTCTCCAAATCCCCTAAAGCTGGACCGAAGCAAGCACAGGTCGAGCTGAGACCCCCGAAGCAAATCATAATTGGCCACCAGTTCCTGGGCACTTTGGGGCTGTTCATCAATGTATTCGAGGAGGATGGCATTGTTGCCTTGACCACTGATACCGGGCAATTGAACACATTGGGCGATGGCAGAAGTGTATGATGGAGACACAATCGTCGACATGCTGACCCGGCTTTTCACGGCCTTGCCCATGTCTGCCAGACCTTGTTTTGCCCGAATAGAACTGCGGAATGTCCGTGCATCGAGCCTGCCCTCAATCAGATGAACATAGGTCCCGAAGCCCTGGCGGTGGGCCAGCCAACGCACCATATCAAATGCCCCTGGCCGGCGAAAGGTGTCCTGACTCACCCCGAGAACCAACGGACGCCAATCCTTGCGGTCCAATTCTGCCCGATCGCGGCGCTGCAAGGTGAGCTGGAGATAGCGACTCAGCTGAAACAGCATCCCTCGGAACAGCGCGACCATGCCGCTTTCCCCTCGGCGTGACAACCCAACATAAATGATGGACATGATCACAACACTGCCTACGGCATAGCTGAAGTTCATCAGGAACATCAGGTAGAAACAGGTGAAGGCGCCAATGAGGCTCAGAAACCAGTGGGAGCGAAACGTCGGGCGGTAACTCGGGCTGGCTGCGAAATGCTCGAACAGACTGACCAGACAGATTGCACCGTAGGTCACCATGAAGAACATCGAAATGATCTCTGCCACAGCGTTGATGTCTCCCAGGGAGACAAACACAAAGCCAATGGCGCAGGTGACGATGGAAGCGATGACGGGCTCGTTGTCAGACTTCCTACCGCGCTTAAGCCGGACGCCGATGGGCTTAGGGAAAATGCGATCCACGGCCAGTGCTTGGAGCGTTCGGGGTGCTATGATCACACTGCCAAGCGCACTGGAAATGGCAGCGGCAGCCAGCCCCATCGGAATCAAAGGTGGCCACACCGATATGGCTTCCATGTACAGTTCATCAGAAGCGAGCTGCTCCGGACTCGCGCTGACCCAGAACTTGAGCGCCACGAGGATGTACACCACGATACCGGTTACGGTCGCCCAAAGCGTGCCCTGTGGAATTGCCTTGGCCGGATCCTTCAGGTCTCCACTGAGTCCCAATCCGGCAGCGATGCCTGTGAACGCGGGAAAGATGAAGGTGAACACCTCGATGAACGAATACCGGGTAATGGTGCGCCCATCAGTGGTAATGAATGTCTCATCAATGGTCCTGAGAATGTCCAACTCAGCCTGTGGCTCACCACTGCCGAAAAAGAAGCTGATCAACGCCAACACCAACACCGCCACCACGCCATATAACGCCTTGACCCCGACCTGGGCGCCCTTGGTCAACATGAGGAGGGTCAGCAACACCATGAACCCATAGTTGATCTGCCATGAGGCCACCTCAATGCCCTGTGTCGTTTCAAGCCATGCGGTCAAGTCCCGGGTCGACACCGTGAATGCAATGATGTAGAATGCAACACTGATCGCCTGACTGAGAAAGAGTGCAATGCCGATGGCTCCGCCAATGGAGAGCCCAAACGAACGGCTGATCATGTAGTACGCACCACCCCCCTCTACCTTTTGATTGGTGGCAATTTCTGCCACGGCCAAAGCAGTCGGAATGGTCACGAGATGACCGAGCAAGATGATGGCCAATGTGGAAAGCAGTCCGACGTGAGCAACCGCAAAGCCAAACCTGAGGAACAGGATTGCCCCCAGAATGGTCGAAATCGCCGTCATGAAGACAGCAAACGTCCCAAGACCCTTCTCTCCGGCTGGCATAATTATGGCTTAATCGGAAATCTCGAAGGTCTCGAGAATCCAGATGTCCTTGGTGATGGACTGGTTGTTCTTGAAATAGTAGACACCGTGCTTGGCCACAGTCTTGCGGTATGTGTTGACCTCGTTGCCGACCCGAACGGTGCGCTCGATGATGAGTGC
>CAXHAW010000330.1:0-2516 GCA_964014525.1 uncultured bacterium | reverse complement strand
CCACAGGGTGGGGGCTGGAGGTGGTGCCTGGGTTGATTCCGGTGGACGACTTTTTCGAGCTGCTGGCCAACCGCCGGTTCTGCACGTCGACTTGGGTCCGTCGACCTGAGCAGTTGGATTACCTCGAGGAGCCCGATATGTTCCACGATACAAGCGGACACATTCCACCCCTCATGAACCCTGAGTTTGCAGCGTTCATGCAGCGCTTTGGTGAGGTTGGTTTGTCACTGCGGGGCAGGGATGAGCTCGTGGTCAAGCTCCAGCGCCTGTATTGGTTCTTTGTGGAGTTTGGATTCGTTGAACAGAAAGGCCTGCCCATGGCCTTTGGGGCGGGAATCATGAGTTCCCATGGCGAAACGCAACACGCGTGGAACCTGCGGGGCGACCTGCGCAAATTCACCTTGGAGGGCATCATGTCGACCCCGTTTACCACCACGGAAATCCAAACGACCTACTTCCTCATCGAGGATGTGTCGGAAGTCATTCGCGAAATGAACGACTGGTTCGCAGGCCTTTGATTTTCAGGTGCGATCTTCATACCAATGAGACTGGATTCACCGGGTGATTTCTGGGACGCCCGATACAGGGCGGAAGCCGCAGTTTATGGGCTCGGACCCAATGTCTATTTCCGAGACCGCCTCACCTTGCTTCCTCCTGGTCGCCTTCTTTTGCCCGGAGATGGGGAGGGCCGAAATGGGGTTCACGCAGCATCTGAGGGTTGGTCAGTTCGCACGGTGGATGCTTCCGCTGTGGGGGTGTCCAAGGCTCAGGCACATGCGCTCGGCCGGGGGGTGACGTTGGAGGCAGAGCAGGGGGATGTGAGAACGTGGGAGCCCGAAGAGGCCTACGATGTTGTGGCCCTTTGCTATCTCCACCTGCAGCAAGAGGACAGGGAGGGGTTCCATCGCCGTGTTTGCCGTTGGCTGAGGCCTGGTGGCACGTTGATTCTTGAAGGTTTTGGCCCCGGACAATTGGCATTTGAATCCGGTGGGCCGACGTCCTTGTCGATGCTCTTTACCGTGGACATGCTCGCTTCGGATTTCGAGCAGCTCGAGCGAGAGGTCCTCTTGACGCAGCAGGTGGTGTTGGATGAAGGCCCCCATCACCAAGGCCCCGCAGAAGTGACCCGATTGGTGGCGCGGAAACCGCTTTGAATGTCCGATTCACCAGCCGAGTGACGCTGCTGAGAACCGAGCCATCCCCCCATTTCCACTCAACCACAGCGCAGTGCCATCTGGACTGAAGCGCCCGGTATAGAACGCGCTGTCCGAGACATGCCGCCAAGACGCCCCTCCATCATCGCTTACATCGATTCCGCTCGGTGAGCCGATGAGGGCGAGTTGACGTCCAGCTGAACCCGGTCGGTAACGAACTGAGGACGCGTAACCTGGCCCTTGGCCTTCTGCAATCAACGTCCAGGTTGTACCTCCATCTGAGGTGACCGCTGCCCGTGCGGTGTTGTCCGGTTTGTCTTGCCAATTCCCGCCCCAAAGGATGCCGTGTTGCGCGTCGGCAAAGTCCATGGAAAACCCGCCGGTCATGTCGCCCCCTTGCTGAAGGGGTGTTTCGAACGCCCGCCAGCTGTGGCCGCGGTTTTCGCTGCGGTACACACGAGAGGCTCCGCCGCCAGACACCATCCAAACTGTGTCTCCCATGGCGCTGAGGTTGCCGTTGGATGCGGCGAAGGCGGCTTCTCCTTTTCGGCTGGTCGGCACGCCGAATTGGGCTTGGTCCGCGCAAGGGACTTTGGCCCATGTCCGTCCGCCGTCATCAGAACGCACGATATACAGGCAACTGTCGATGGGATCGCCCATGGCGACGAGGGTTTGGTCGTCCAGAGCGATGATGGCGTCAAGAAAGGCGTTCGGATGGTCTTCTCGCCACACTGTGGTCCAGGGCTGGTTCAGCTTGCCGTTAGAATCGAATGTGCCGCGTTGGATCAGGCCGGGAGAACCGATGACGGTCCCCAAGAGCGCCTCAGGGGTTTTTACCAGTCCCCGAAAGTGCATCTCGATTGCAGATGCAGAGGTGTCTTGAAGGGCATTGCCGAAGGTCTGTTGGGTCGATTGGGTCTGCGTCTTGAAAATCCGCTGCCAATGGCCATTTGATGAAGCGAACCAGGCCTCTGATGCATTGACAGCCTCCGCTGCACGCCAACTGCCTATTGCCTCAAAAAAGGCAGGGTCCAGATTCTGTTGCTTGCCTTCGTTCTCCGAGTCGCATCCGATATAGAGGATGGAGATGCCCATGAGCATGGCCAAAACAAGGGGCAATGTGCCATTGGGGTGCTGGGAGAGTGACGGCATGTTGGGCTCGGCCTTGGGTGGTTCGGTGCTCAATTTGGTGATGATTTGGAAACCGCAAATCCCGGAGGTGAACCGGTTCATGTGGCAGTGGCATGAAATCTGCACTTGCACTTGGCAAGAATGAACTGGTTTAAGGGTACTCGGGTTAACTTCCACAGAATGGCGCGATTCACTGCTTGTACAATTTGTATTCTGTCTCTTATACACATC
>CAXHAW010000329.1:0-2526 GCA_964014525.1 uncultured bacterium | reverse complement strand
TACACAGGTAGGATCGTCGGCAGCGTCAGATGTGTATAAGAGACAGGTGTACCATGTCAACCAAGTGAAAAACAGCATCAGAACCAGCGTCAATGCTGTCGTCAAACGAGGCAGGGCGCCCACAAGGAGTGCAACACCAAGCAACACCTCTCCAATGCTCGCCAGCATGCCCAGTTCAAGCGCCCATGGCGTCCAAGCCTCCAAATTGAGGGCACCGGGCTCAAAGTACTCTTCGAGTTTGTACATGAAACCAAGCGCGTCGTTGATCTTAATCAAGCCGGACACGACGAACAGGGCGCCGACCAGGACCCGGCATATGTTGGCGATGGAGAGCAGGAATTGTCTCATGAAGTAAGTTCTCACTCGAAATTTCGTTCCGAATTCGAAACGTTGGACCCACTCTTAACGGAGGATTAACACGTCACGTGGTGGATTGCCCCGAAGCGATATGAATCAATGCAAAAAGAGCATAGTTGGCCATGTCCATGTAGCCAGCATCGGCACCTTCACTCACCTTCGCACCTCCTTCTAGATCTTCAAGTTGCTTGATGCGAAGCAGCTTCATCAAAATGAGATCTGTAAGGCTGGACACCCTCATGTCTCGCCAAGCTTCACCGTAATCGTGGTTTTTCCGAAGCATCAGCGCCCTGGTTCTGTCCAACATCCCGGCAAAAAGCTGTTCCGCCTGTTCGGGATCCAACTCCATGGGCGTGTCCTCAGGCAGTTCAATTTGAAGCAACGCCATCATGCAATAGTTCACGATTCCAATGAACTCAGGCTGGATTCCCTCCTCCACTTTGCGCTCTCGTCCTTCTTGAAGGGTCCGAATCCGTTGGGCTTTGATGAAAATCTGATCTGTCAAGGAACTCGGGCGCAGAATCCGCCAAGCGGTTCCGTAGTCGTGCATCTTGTCGAGGAAGAGCGAAGCGCACACCGCCACCTGGGCGTCATATTGCTCCAGCGTTTTAGCCGGGATTCCTGACGAGTCTTCCTGATGGACTTCCGTTCCACTCATGGTTGCAAGGTCTAATGCATCTGCGTGGATTCGAAACGATGTTTCCCTTTACAGAACGGTCTTTTCCCACAGGAAGGCGGAAGTTCCTCCACCGGGCGTCGCGTTGCACCTTTGTGCCGTGATGCCTTCTGGACTTTTTATTCGCAATCAGCGATTCGACGCGGACATGCCTCGTGTCATGGGCATCCTCAATGCAACCCCCGATTCGTTTCACACTGGAAGCAGGGTGGAACACAAGGCGGCAGCGGAACTGGCCGTCAGAATGGTTGCTGAAGGGGCCTCCCTCCTCGACCTTGGTGGACAAAGCAGTCGGCCCGGTGCACAGCTTGTTGGGCCTCAAGAGGAATGGCGCAGAATAAAACCGGCGTTGGATGCCATCCGAACTGCGCTTCCGGAGGTCCCCATCAGCGTGGACACGTTCCATTGCGCGGTGGCTCGAAAGGCCATCGAGGGCGGGGCCGACATGGTCAATGACATCTCCGCTGGCACCTTCGACCCTGAGCTCCCTCTTTTTGTTGCGGAAAGTGGCGTCCCCTATGCCATAATGCACATGCAAGGCAAACCGGACACCATGCAGGATCAACCATCCTATGGGCATGTTGTGAGAGAGGTGCGCCGATACCTTCAAGACCGATGTGACAGAATGCGTGAATTGGGAATCCAAGAACTCATGGTGGACCCTGGGTTCGGGTTTGGGAAGCGAATTCAACACAATTACCAACTGCTCCAACACCTTCCCTCGTTTGCCGATCTGGGATGTCCGATCCTGGCCGGAGTAAGCCGCAAGTCCATGATTCACAAGGCACTCGACTGCACTTCAGATGAAGCGTTGAATGGGACAACGGCCTTGCATGCCTGGGCACTTGACCGGGGGGCGCACTGGCTTCGGGTACACGATGTGCGTCCCGCAGTGGAATGCATCCGGCTTCACCAATACCTTCGGGCTGCCGATTCTGGTCGGAACGATGATTGAACAACCCGCACTTCAGCTTGGCCTATGGCAGGTATTGGACATCGTCGCTGTGGCGTTAATCCTTTACCAGCTTTATCGTCTGACCCGAGGCACAGCGGCGATACGAATCTTTCTTGGGGTGCTGGCCATCTATCTCGTGTATCAAATCGTCGACGCGCTGCAGATGCGCATGCTGGCGGAAATACTCGGCCAATTCATCGGGGTCGGGGTCATCGCCCTGCTCATTGTATTTCAGCAGGAACTTAGGCAGTTCCTGCTGCTGATTGGAAACAGGCAACTTGTGCGTTCGGCTCCGCCATGGATTCAGAAGTGGTTTGGGCGGCAAGGCGACGGATCAGGTCGCCCCTCGAAGTGGTCAGAACTCAGGAAAGGCCTTGAAGAATGTCGACGCAGGCGCCTCGGGGCACTAGTAGTCATCCCAAGAGAGGCAGACCCTGGCCCGATTGCCACGGGGTGGATTTCCATCGATGCCGAGGTGTCGGCAAGTCTTGTGGTGTCTGTCTTTGAGAAATCGAGCCCCTGTCTCTTATACACATCT
>CAXHAW010000328.1:0-2527 GCA_964014525.1 uncultured bacterium | reverse complement strand
GACGATGTCGGCGACCATGTCGGCGATGTCGGCGACGCTACATAGCTCCCCCCGAGTTCGAGATATCAGAGACTAGAAACGTGGCGGTGGCTTGGAGGTTCTTCCGGAACGGGTAGTGACTTCTGCGTACGTTGGTCTCGTAGGTGGGGTTGTTGAAGATTTGGCTGAATTTGGGTTCGTTGCCTTCTTGGGTGAGCCAACTTCTTTCAAAAGCTTGGGCGGACGGCCCCGCCGGGGTGGCTGCGCCACTTGAAATGGCTTAGTCTGGTCGATGTAGGCGGGTTTCAGCCGATCGATGGAGACAGAGTCTTGTTGGTTCCCGAGCTGGAGGACAAAATGTTTAGGCGCCCGTTCAAGCACCTCAAAAGGACCGTCGTAAGGGTTCTGGAGTGGGGTCTTCTTGGCGTCACGCCTGACAAAAACAAACTTAGCATCCTTGAGGGCCCCTGGGACATTTGGTTGGCGGGAGGTTTCACCACCATGAGTGGAAGTGGGAATCGGTTTGAGCGATCCTACTCGGTCTCGTTGTCTTTGGAGTTCTTGAGAGGTAGATTTAGGCTGGGTGTCAGGAAAGAAATCCCCAGGAACTGCAAGCGGGCTGCCGTAGACTAGTTCAGCTGATGAAGATCCAAGATCCTCCTTCGGCGCTGTTCGGAGCCCAAGTAAAACCCAAGGAAGTTCATCCACCCAGTTAGGGCCGGTGAGTCTGCACTTTAATGCGGCTTTGAGGTCCCGGTGGTGTCGTTCAATCAACCCGTTTGCCTGAGGGTGATAAGCCGTGGTCGGATGTAACTCGGTGCCGAGGAGGTTACTCATAGCTGTCCAAAGCTCGGACACAAACTGTGGGCCCCGGTCTGACGTCATGTGTTGCGGCACTCCAAATCTGGCTACCCAGTTTTGCACGTAGGCCCGTGCGATTGTAGTTGTCTCTATGTTCGGTATGGGCACAGCCTCCAACCAGCGGGTGAACCGGTCTGCCGCTGTGAGCAGGTACGAGTTGCCTAGTGATTCAGGAAGAGGCCCCACCAGGTCGATGTGAACGTGGCTGAAACAACGTTCGGGGGGTTCGAATTTGGCGAGTGGGGCTTTGGTGTGTTTGTGTACTTTGGCCCGTTGACATTGAATGCATGTCCGAGCCCACTCGGTAACCTGTTTGCCAATACCATGCCAAACGAATTTGGTGGAGATGATCTTCTTGGTGGTACGAGCACCTGGATGAGACAGTGAATGCATTGAATCAAAAACTCGCCGACGCCAGGGTTCCGGGACCACGGGTCTTGCCACGCCAGTAGACACATCACACAAAAGAGTGAAACCTCCCCCATCAAAAGGGACGTCTTCGAACTGAAGATTGGTGATGGCTGTCCGATAGCTCTGAGTGTCCGGGTCATCGTGTTGAGTGTCGGCCATGGCCTGGTAATCCAGCCCTGGCTGGATGGCATTGATCTGGTACGGAATGGGGGACCGAGAGAGTGCATCGGCGACCACATTTTCCTTGCCGGCGACATGCTGGATGTCGGTGGTGAACTCCGAAATGGTCGCCAATTGCCTTGACTGTCGCCCAGACTTGAGTTCCGATTTCTTTTTGATCGCCGCTACAATAGGGCGATGGTCTGTGAAAACAGTAAACTTCCTCCCCTCCAGGAAATACCGGAAATGAAGGATTGCCTCATGGATTCCGAGTAGTTCACGGTCAATGGTCGCATAGTTTTTCTCAGCCTTGTGCAGTTGGCGGCTAAAGAACGCCAACGGTTGCCAGTGTTCTCCTACTTGCTGTTCCAAAACAGCCCCGATGGCTGTGTCTGAAGCATCCGTGGTCAGAGCTGTCGTGGCTCCGGGTACTGGGTGATGCAACAGTGTGGCAGCGGCCAATTGGTGTTTGGCTAAGTTGAATGCCTTATCCAACTCCGGTGACCAGCTGAGCTCCTTGGGACGCGGGCTTCCGGACAAAACACCGTAGAGTGGTTTCATGATGTCGGCGGCCTTGGGGACAAAAACATGATAGAAGTTGACCATGCCGATAAACTGCTCCAATTGTTTGATAGTGGTTGGAACTGGGAACTTTTCGATTGCAAGCACTTTCGACGGGAGAGGTCGAATGCCATTGCGGGACACCCTGTGGCCAAGGAAATCGATTTCAGTAACACCGAAAAGACACTTCTCGACTTTGACGACCAGGCCGTGCTCTTCCAATCTATCAAAAAGTTGCCGAAGGTGTTCCTTGTGTTCCGTTGCAGACTCACTAGCAATCAGGATGTCGTCCAGGTAGACAAAAAGGAAATCAAGCCCAGACAATGCGGAGTCCATGAGACGTTGGAAAGCCTGGGCCGCGTTTTTGAGTCCGAATGGCATCCGGACAAACTCAAAAAGACCAAACGGCGTGATCACTGCCGTTTTTTGGATGTCGTCTGGATGAATTGGAATCTGGTGGTAGCCACGGATGAGGTCCACTTTCGAGAAAATGGTCTTGCCTGCCAAATTTGCAGTGAAGTCATGGATTCTCGGAACCGGATAGCGGTCATACTCG
>CAXHAW010000327.1:0-2534 GCA_964014525.1 uncultured bacterium | reverse complement strand
GCAGCGTCAGATGTGTATAAGAGACAGTCCTCCAACACAACACCTCTACCTGGGAGGTGTTGGCCGCATACCCCTCCGCCCAGGACATGATTCCCGAAGCCATCCAACTGCTGGAGAAAAACCAAATTGAGAACGTTGCTGACTTCGAACCTTTCTATCTGAAAGACTTCATTCCCGGAAAACCTAAGGACCCACTTGGCCTAAACAACCCCACACCATGATGCGCTCTGTCCTCCACCGCTTTGTTGGCCTCATCGCTTTGGCTTCTCTTCCCCTTTCAGGGTGCCAAGACACGCCTGGCGTCATCCCATACGTAGATGTACAAGTGGACATCAACCTGGCCCTTCCGGCTTACAACATCCTCAACTTTCCAGGCAACTGGCTGTACATATCTGGCGGAAGCCGAGGCCTGATTGTGTACCGATATACACTCGACGAATTCGTCGTGCTCGACCGACATGCCACTTGGGATGTGGGGGCCGGTTGCCAAAGCACCGTCTCACAAGATGGCTACACCATCCAAGACCCGTGCAGTGGTTCCCAATGGTACATTTTTGACGGCTCCATCATCCAAGGCCCCACCACGGCCCCCCTAGAACGGTACACCACGACATGGATTCCTCCCGTGTTGTCCATTCGAAACTGAAGCAAGCCCAACACACCAAAACGAAAAAGCCCCGGCATTGGCCGGGGCTTTTCATTGGACGTCTGTGGCCGATCAGTAACGGTAAGCGTCCCCCTTAAACGGTCCGTTCACTGGCACACCGATGTAATCGGCTTGGTCTTCGCTCAACACCTCCAAATCCACACCAATTTTCTCGAGGTGCAAACGCGCCACCTCTTCATCGAGGTGCTTGGGCAACGTGTACACTTTGTTCTCGTAGCTGGCGCTGTTCTTCCAAAGCTCAATTTGAGCGATGGTCTGGTTGGTGAAGCTGGCACTCATCACAAATGACGGGTGGCCAGTCGCGCAACCCAGGTTCACGAGTCTGCCCTCCGCCAGCAAAATGATGTCATTTCCATCCACGGTGTACTTGTCTACCTGTGGCTTGATGGTGTCATGGCTTTCCCCGTAGTTGGCTTTGAGCCAAGCCACATCAATCTCATTGTCGAAGTGACCAATGTTGCACACGATGGCCTTGTCCTTCATCGCACGGAAATGCGCTTCGGTGACAATGTCTTTGTTGCCCGTGGCCGTCACCACGATGTCCGCCTCCGCACAAGCATCAACGAACTTTTTGACTTCGAAGCCCTCCATGGCTGCCTGCAAGGCGCAAATCGGATCGATTTCGCTGACAATGACACGGCAACCAGCATTGCGCAAGCTGTCTGCAGACCCCTTGCCCACATCACCGAATCCAGCAACACAAGCCACCTTGCCCGCCATCATGATGTCGGTAGCACGTCGGATGGCATCCACACAAGACTCACGGCAACCGTATTTGTTGTCAAACTTGCTCTTGGTTACGCTGTCATTGACATTGATTGCCGGCATGGGCAGCGTGCCATTCTTCTCGCGCTCATACAGGCGAAGGACACCGGTTGTGGTTTCCTCAGAAATGCCTTTGATTCCACCTGCAAGCTCTGGATGTCTGTCGAGAATGACATTGGTGAGGTCACCTCCGTCATCCAAGATCATGTTCAGTGGCTTCCGGTCATCACCAAAGAACAAGGTCTGCTCGATGCACCACTCGTACTCCTCTTCTGTCATGCCCTTCCAAGCATAGACTGGAATGCCGGCAGCGGCGATGGCGGCGGCGGCATGGTCTTGGGTGGAGAAGATGTTGCAGCTGGACCAGGTCACATCTGCACCGAGTTCAACGAGGGTCTCAATGAGCACTGCTGTTTGAATGGTCATGTGCAGGCAACCGGCGACGCGGGCACCAGCAAGGGGCTTCTCGTCACGGTAGCGGTCCCGCAAGGCCATAAGACCTGGCATTTCCGACTCGGCGAGTTGAATCTCTTTCCTCCCCCACTCGGAGAGGTTGATGTCTTTGACCTTGTAGGGCAATTGGGTGGTGGTATTCGTGACGCTCATGCGGTCGATGAATTTAGCGGCAAAGGTAGCCGTGGCTTTTTGGCTGATTAACAAGAACAACACAGGTTTGCAGACGTTTTGTTTCCTTGCACCTTCCATGCCCGGTTTTCGCCCTTTCATACCCACCATACTGAACGACTACAAACTGATCGCCAAAGAGTCCACGGGAACACTTGCCCAACAGCGCCAAGGATTGACCCAACTCCTGGTTGATGCCGGGTGGCCTGCACCAACCAAGGAAGACTCTGGACGGCCCCGCATGGGCAATGCATTCTGCAGCCTCTCGCACGGCGGGGGTTGGGTGGCTGCTGTCCGCGGAAACCGCCCCGTCGGCGTGGATGTAGAAGGTGCAACCGAACGATTGAACCGCGCACGGAGAAAATTTGTCGGTTCCGCCGACCAACCCATTCTCAATCATTTCGGAGATAACCTGAACACACTCTGTCGCCTTTGGACGGCCAAAGAAGCCGTATTCAAGGCCTTCGGTACGGGAGTG
>CAXHAW010000326.1:0-2535 GCA_964014525.1 uncultured bacterium | reverse complement strand
AGGCAAATCCAATGCGTTCTTTTCCGGCGGGAAGGAACAAGACAGAAAAGAGGATGCAATTGCCGAGGAGAAAGGTCAGGAGTTGAGGAAGAATGCCGCTGTCCACAAAGCTGTGTACCGATGTGTCTCCGAGAATACCGCTCTTGGTCAAGAACGTAGAATAGACCACGAGCAGGAATGAGAGCCCCACCATCAAGGTTGTGGCGGTGACCGCTGTGCCGGGTTTGTTTTGGTTGATTAGGAGAAGGTGGGCGCCGGCCACCAAAACAAGCCATGGGACCAAAGAGCTGTTTTCTACCGGGTCCCATGCCCAGAAGCCGCCAAAGCTAAGTGCTTCATAGGCCCACGCTCCGCCCATTAGGATTCCAGCACCCAAGATGGCCACGCCAAAAAAGGCCCACGTGATGGCCTTCCGCATCCATGTTTTGTGGTCACCGACCCAGAGCCCAGCCATGGCCAGGGCGAAGGGCATCAGCGTGCTGGCAAAGCCCAAAAACAGCGTGGGAGGGTGGATGACCATCCAGTAGTTCTGCAGGAGTGGATTGAGTCCTTGTCCGTCAGCGAATTGAGGGATGAGGGAGAGGTAGTTCGCATTGAAGGTCCAGGGCAATCCTGCATTCTGTGGGGCCTCCCGCAGGAGCAGAAAAGGATCCAGTCCGAATTGAAAATCGCCGAAATACAATCCGAGAAGCATCGAGCTCAGACCAGCGAGTACACCACTGTGGATGGCCATGACAGGCGCTTCTAGTCGACCGGGGTTTCGCCGCATAAACAGCAGGGCGAGAACCAGCATCCATGACATCCAAATCAGAAACCCACCTTCTTGGCCACCCCAAAAGCTCGACACCATGAAGCCCAAAGGCATGGCGTCATTGAGGTGCTTCCAGATGTACTGGAATTCGTAGCGGTGACAAAAAATGAGCAGGTACAGCAGGGCACCGGAGCCGAAGATGCTTGCTGCGTGGATTCGGAAGGCCCATCTGCCCATGTTGATCCAACGCCGCTCGTCATGGCGCACTGCGGCAGTGTAGGCTATGGTAGATGCCAAGCCAGCCGCAAAGGCGACAGCGAGCAAAAGCCGGCCGAGTGAGGCAGCCCAAGTCCATTCTCCGATGTAGGTTATGTCCACAGGGGTCGGGGTCAAGGGGCACTTGTCGCCTCAGCTAGGCTGTGCGACTGCTCGTTGTATTTGCTTGGGCATTTCATCAGCATCTCTCCGGCGATGAATTGTCCATCGATGACGCTGCCATACAGGTCAATGGACTCACTTTGCTCCAGGCCTGTTGGCTTTGCCTTTTGGAGGAGGACTTCCTGTACCTCTCCGTTTTTGTCGCGCATGTGGAATCGGGTTTTTGCTACGGCCACCACCGGATCGTAGACCACAGGATGGTTGGGGTCAAGCGTCCCCGACACTTTGAATTCCACTCCGGGTTCAGCAAATGCCCTTGCAAAAACAACCGATTCACTGTTTGTTGTGAACACGCTGAGCAAGGCCCCCATGAGCACGGCCACCAAAAGAAGGACGACGATGTTCGCGCGGCTCATGCTTTCAGGAGGGGTTGTTCTGTTCTTTTTCCAATACAGTCAAACGGCGGTCCATTCGCCACATGGAAAAAGCAATGCCCACCAAAATGATGAGGGCAACACCAGTCACAACATGGGCTTTTCCGCTTCCGAAAAAGAACCCTTCGAGGTTATTCAAGAACAGAATGTGATTCATGGGCGATTCAGTTTGTCAACACACGGTATTCCAAACGGTTCATGCGCAGGCGCAAGGTGTACATCCAGTAGCACAAGGCTCCCCAGCCAATCACAGCCGGGTAGAAGACAGCCCGAAGGCTGTTGTCGAGGTCATAGCTGTTGAAGCCTGGGTTTCCATCTTTTCCTGGGTGCAGACTTTCGGTGTAGCGTGGCAGAACCATCAGAAGGATGACGAGCATAACGAACGCGAACACGTTGTAGACGGCTGTGATTCTTCCCACACGCTCATCCTCGCCCATGGCGGATCTCAGGAGCAAATATCCCGTGTACAGCAAGACGGTCACGAGCGCGCCATTGAGTTGAGGGTCAGAAACCCACCACGCGCCCCAGGTCCATCGCGCCCAAAGTGAGCCCGTGATCAGTCCGAGGACGCCAAAAACAAGACCAGTGCGAACCGCTGCTTCTGCGCGGTGGTCCCAATCGACTTTGTCCGTCCGCAATTGCATCAGCGACGCGACAAACCCGACGCCCATCACAAAGAACATGGCGAACCACATGGGGACATGCCAGAGGAGGTTTCTAATGCTTTCGATGATGTTGGGTTGGTATGGGAAGCTGAAGCCGAGATCAGGATTGGCTTCAACGGGTGGCTTTGCAGAAAATGCTGCTGGAATCGGTCCGGCTCCTGCACCCTCCACAAAGAATGCATTGCCGAGAAACAGGGTGCCCGAAGATGGAGTAAACAAGAATGCGTCGAGGGCGGGGGAGGGCACAAGATCCGGGATGACGACACTGGCGCGGACCCTGTGTGGGGACTGTCTCTTATACACATCT
>CAXHAW010000325.1:0-2541 GCA_964014525.1 uncultured bacterium | reverse complement strand
GTCCTCGGTGGCTTCAGCTGGCCTCCGGGCGGTCCGCACAATCTGACGAAACCCAAGGAGCTTGCCCTTTCTCCAAGTGCGAAACAACCGGCCCACATGGCGATCATACTCGAACGCCGGTCGATCTGCCCTGAAACCATGGTCCCAGCAACGGGCCAAAACCGGATTGACCCGGATGTTTTCGTCCTCCAACCTCAAATAAGCTTCCCAACGGCCTTCATCAGTCTCGCAGCGGTGCGGCCTCTGGCGTGACGGCTCCACCACGATCTCGAGCACACTCCGCACGTCTGCTTTCCAGACCTGGGTGCGAAATTCTAAGGCAGGGCGGCAATACATCTGCGCGGCAGCTTCGACCATGTGCAGTTCCTCATCCACTCGAACGCCACTCACCGTGCCGTTGTCCTTCACTCCAATGAGCAACCTTCCCCCATCCGCATTGGCAAATGCAACCAGCGTGCGGGCGATTTTTCGGCTGTCGTCTATGCGCGTCTTGAAGTCCTGTTGTTGGTGCTCCCCTTCCGCGATCATTCGAAGGACGTGCGACATGCCACAAAGATGGAGTCCCGAGATCAGCACAAAAGAGCCGAGTCCACAGGATTTTAACTACTTTCGCACTGTCGATTGAACGCAGATAGATGGAAAGGGGGGCCGCAAGCCCCCCTTCTTATTCTCCCTGCATTCTGCAAGAGCACATGATCAACGCAAACGAAATCCGGGGATGGGTAACCGAACACCTTGAAAATCAAGGCGGTTTTCTCGTGGATGTGACCGTTTCTGATGGCGCAGACATCCGGGTTTTCGTGGACGCCTCGGAAGGGATGCCCATCTCGCGTTGTGTCGAGATTTCCCGCCTAATAGAAGGTCGACTCGACCCTGACGAATACGATTTTGCCCTTCAAGTCTCCACCCCCGGTTTGGATCAGCCTTTAAAAGTCCGACCGCAATACGACAAAAACGTAGGGCGTGGCATCAAGGTCCAGCTCCATGACGGCCACAGTGTAGAAGGAATTCTCACTGAAGTAAAAGACGCAGGGATTGCTCTCGAGCACAAAGAGAAAAAAAGAATCGAAGGCCGCAAGGCCAAAGAATGGGTGACGGACCGGCACGAATTGGCCTGGGACAGCATCGCCACCACCAAAGTCAAGATTTCATTCAAGCAATAATGGATACGGTGAACCTGATTGACTCCTTTAGAGAGTTCAAGGAATTGAAGAGCATCGATCGCGAGACGATGATGGGCATACTCGAAGAGGTGTTCCGCAACATGATCATTAAAAAGTATGGTGCGGACGACAATTTTGACATCATCATCAACCCCGAAAAGGGAGACCTCGAGATTTGGCACAACCGCGAAATCGTAGAAGAGAACGCAGTCGAAGACCCCGTCGCAGAAATCGCCCTGAGCGATGCCTTGAGGATTGAAGACGACTTCGAAGTTGGGGAAGAGGTCTCCGAGGAAATCAAGTTGGCGGACTTCGGCCGCCGAAATGTGCTCTCGATGCGCCAAAACCTCGCGGGCAAAGTGATGGAGCTGGAAAAGGATGCCCTTTACCGCAAATACAAGGACCGCGTCGGCGAAATCATCTCCGCTGAAGTCTACCAAATCTGGAAGCGCGAAATCTTGCTCGTTGACGATGATGACAATGAGCTGATTATGCCCCGCGACCAGCAAATCCCTGGTGATTTCTTTAGAAAAGGAGACGCAGTCCGCGCTGTGGTCGCTGAGGTGGACATCCGCAACAACAGCCCGCGAATCATACTGTCTCGAACCGCACCCGAATTCTTGTCCCGTTTGTTTGAACAGGAAGTACCTGAGATTTACGATGGTCTCATCACCATCAAGAAAGTGGTTCGCGCACCGGGCGACCGGGCAAAAGTGGCAGTGGAATCCTACGACGAGCGAGTCGACCCTGTCGGCGCCTGCGTTGGCATGAAGGGATCCCGGATCCACGGCATCGTCCGCGAGTTGAAAAACGAAAACATCGACGTGATTAACTACACGGCCAACGATCAACTCCTGATTGCACGCGCGCTGAGCCCAGCCAAGATTTCCTCAATCACCATCAAGGGAGAACGGGCGGAGGTTTTTCTTCAGCCAGACCAAGTATCGTTGGCCATCGGCAAAGGCGGCCACAACATCAAGCTGGCAGGTCGACTAACCGGCTATGAGCTCGACGTATACCGAGAAGGCGAAACTGAAATCGACGATGTCGAATTGAAGGAGTTCTCCGATGAAATCGAGGCCTGGATCATCGAGGAACTCGAAAAAATTGGCTGCGACACAGCGCGAAGTGTGCTCAACCTTACCATAGAAGACCTAGCCAACCGAACTGACCTTGAGGTCGAGACAGTGGAGGATGTGGTCAAAATTCTCAGGGCTGAATTCGACGCCTGATTCACTGCACCTTTCACCTCAACACAGCATCCCGGAATCCCGCACATGTCTGACGTCTCCAAACCGGTCCGCCTGAGCAAAGCCGCCCGCGAGTTGAATCTCGGGGTGGACACCATCGTCGAGTTTCTCGCTTCGAAAGGCATCGA
>CAXHAW010000324.1:0-2568 GCA_964014525.1 uncultured bacterium | reverse complement strand
AAGAGACAGAGGTTGTTGTTGGTGCTGTTTTCAGCGCCGACGGTCACCCAGCTGTCAAATGCCAAAGATTCATCCATTCCGATGATGGCGTTGTTGACGTCGTAGCTGGTGGCGCCACCGAGTTGATTCTGGTAGAAAGAACCGGTGGTGGTTACGTTAAGCATGTGCTCGCCGTCGGCAAAGATGGCGTGCAAGCTGTGTTGGTTGGATGTCAGCTCTGCGTAGACACGGTAGGTGCTGCCTGGAACGGCATCCCCGTTGTCAACGGATTGGACAATGAGCTGGACGTTGCTGGCAGCGGCGGAAAAGCCGAAAATGACAGCGACAGTGAGTGCGAACAAATTCTTCATGTTCAGTGGGTTAAGTATTCAAAGACTAGAGAGGGGCAAAACAAATCCTTACCAAGATAACTGAATTTTCCCCTCGAGGAAAGAATTCTGTCGACGAATTGATGATTTCTTCAATAGTGGACATCCTTTCTTTGCCACAGACATGATGGTACTGGATAATTTAATCGCTGGACAATGGATTCCGGCGGGCCCCTCTCCTGCTCCACTTTTAGATGCTGTGCACGGAAGCCCTGTGGCTGCTTTAGACGCATCCAACGTGGATTTCACCTCAGCCTATGCTTATGGCAGAACTACAGGATGCGATAATCTGCGCAAGATGACGTTCCAAGAGCGCGGTCGAATGCTGAAGGCGCTCGCGCTCCACCTGATGGAGAACAAGGAGAAATTCTACAAGTGGAGCGCTTACACGGGGGCGACTCGATCAGATTCATGGATTGACATAGAGGGCGGTATTGGGACGCTCTTCGCTTTTGCAAGCCTTCGCAAACAGCTTCCTGACCTCCCCTACTTGGTGGACGGAGATCCTGCCTTGCTGTCTCGAGAGGGCTCGTTTATCGGCCACCATATAGGAGTGCCCAAGCGAGGTGTCGCTGTGCACATCAATGCCTACAACTTCCCGATTTGGGGTATGCTGGAGAAAATCAGTGCCAACCTCTTGGCTGGAGTCCCTGCCATTGTAAAGCCGGCTTCTCTAACGTCTTATGTGGCCCACTCAATGGTGAAGGAGATTCATGCGTCGGGAATCCTTCCGGAAGGCGCGCTTCAACTGGTGTGCGGCCCTGCCCGGGATTTGCTAGATCATGTGGACTTTCAAGACGTGGTGACATTCACGGGTTCTGCTGCTACAGGCTTGAAGTTGAAGTCCCACCCTCGGCTGTTGTCGAGAAATGTGCCATTCAACCTTGAGGCGGATTCGCTCAACAGCATGGTGCTCGGACCGAACGCGGAGCCCGGTTCGCCTGAATTTGATCTCTTCGTCAAAGAACTCAGGAGAGAGTTGACCATCAAATGCGGTCAACGGTGTACTGCTGTGAGAAGGGCCATGGTGCCAGAGGGGCGTGTCGAGGCGGTTCGGGACGCGCTAAAAGTTCAATTGGACCGTGTGTCCATGGGTGACCCTGCCTTGGAGGGGGTTCGGATGGGGGCTTTGGCGGGGCTGGATCAACGGGCCGAAGTGGAGTCAGCTGTGTCAGAGTTGATGACAGAAGCTGAATTGATGTACACTGTGGATTCGCCGATTTGGGTGGGGGCAGATGCAGAAAAGGGGGCGTTTTATGCGCCTCGACTGCTGGCACAGTCCTCACCTTTGACGGCCAGTCGTGTCCATGAGGTAGAGCCCTTTGGTCCCGTAATGACCCTGCTTCCCTATGGCTCATTAGATGACGCTATATCTCTTGTTCATAGAGGTAAAGGGTCATTGTGCTGTAGCATCGCTACAGGTGATGTGGCTGTGGCCAGAAAGTTCGTGGTGGAGGCTGCCACGCACCATGGTCGGATCCTTGTTTTGGATGAGGCTTGTGCCAAGGAGAGCACCGGACATGGAAGCCCCATGCCGCAGCTTGTTCACGGCGGTCCTGGGCGTGCTGGTGGTGGTGAGGAAATGGGAGGACTTCGTGGTTTGAATCACTATCTACAACGCACTGCCATTCAAGGACACCCTGATACAATTACGGCCATCACCGGTCGCCACCAGCCTGGCGCAGCGCGTCCTGAGGCGTCCGTTCATCCGTTTAGACAGCATTTTGAAGATCTCGAGGTGGGAATGACCTACACGACGCACCGTCATACTGTGACGGAAGCAGACATTGTGAATTTCGCAAATGTGAGTGGAGATCACTTTTATGCCCACGTGGACGAGACGGCCTTGGAGGGAACCATCTTTGAGAAGCGTGTGGCCCATGGATACTGGGTCTTGTCCAAGGCTGCAGGTATGTTCGTGGAGCCGCACAAGGGCCCTGTATTGCTCAATTATGGTTTGGAGTCCTGTCGCTTTACCAAACCGGTGTATCCTGGGATGACCATTGGGGTCAAGCTCACTGTCGAAGAAAAGGTTCAGCAAGAACAGCACGGTGAGGGTGATGTGCTCAAGGGGATTGTGAAGTTCAAGGTGGATGTGTCTGATGAGGTTGGCGAGACCGTTGCCATTGCCACCATTTTGACAATGGTGAAGAACCGGATCTGTCTCTTATACACATCTGACGCTGCCGACGATCCTACC
>CAXHAW010000323.1:0-2575 GCA_964014525.1 uncultured bacterium | reverse complement strand
CCGTGAAGTCTCGTGGGCTCGGAGATGTGTATAAGAGACAGTCATAGGATCATGTTCCCAACGTTGGGGACACTGTGAAATTGCGGCATGCGACTCAAGAGCGCAAGAATCCAGCCACAAGTGTGGCAAAAAGTGCACAACACGCTGCAGTGGCGGTGAGGAGAATGAGGCTGGCTGTCACGTGCCACCTTGGATCAAATTGAAACCGAAGGGTTTCCAACGCACGATCCTTCGCTGTTTCTCGGTCCATCGCGGCAAGCCGAGGGTCCGTTTGTTGCAATTCTGCAAACGCCTCATCATCGGACAACGATTGCTCTATGAACCTTTCCCGTTCCAATTTTCGAAAGGCTGTTTGCTCTTCGGCCACCCCGTGATGGAAGGCACCGACACTCAGTGCAGCGATGCACCCATAGACAATGGGCCCGCGAAGGTTGTGCTTGAATCGGACCGCGAAATGGGCCTCTGGCTGTGTTTGAAAGTCCGATATGAACGCGATTAACAGCAGCAAGCCAAAGTTGACGAGAGATCCAATGGCAATGGCCGTTTCGAATGGGACGGTGGCTGCAACAGCCAACTTTATTGCCCACCACAGGGCGATGCCCAATGTTGGAAGAAACCAAACACTCCTCAAGGAGTCCCGCACGTCAGCCGTTCATCGAGATGAGGAACTCCTCGTTGGAATCGGCCCGGCTGAGCCTGTCCTTAAGAAACTCCATCGCTTCGATGGGATTCATGTCGGCCAAGTGTCGGCGCAATACCCGAATTCGCTGGAGCATTTGTGGATGGATAAGCTCATCGTCGCGGCGCGTGCTAGATCCAAGGATGTCGATGGCCGGGTATATGCCGCGGTTGGCGATTCGACGGTCAAGCTGCAGTTCCATGTTGCCCGTCCCCTTGAACTCCTCAAAGATGACCTCGTCCATTTTGGATCCGGTTTCGACCAATGCTGTGGCAATGATGCTCAATGACCCTCCGTTTTCAATGTTTCGAGCTGCACCGAAGAAGCGCTTCGGCTTCTGCAATGCATTGGATTCAACGCCACCGGAAAGCACCTTTCCAGATCCTGGCGCCACAGTATTGTATGCCCTTGCCAAACGGGTGATGGAGTCCAACAAGATGCACACGTCATGACCACACTCGACCATGCGACGTGCCTTTTCCAACACGATTTCAGCAATTTTCACGTGGCGGTCGGCTGGCTCGTCAAAGGTTGAGGCTATGACTTCAGCATTGACGCTGCGCTTCATATCGGTGACCTCTTCTGGCCGCTCATCGATGAGCAGGATAATGAGGTAGGTCTCGGGGTGGTTCTCCGCGATGGCGTTGGCCACGTCTTTCAAAAGGGTCGTCTTACCCGCCTTTGGTGGAGAGACAATCATTCCGCGCTGTCCTTTTCCAATGGGGGAGAAGAGGTCAATAACTCGGGTGGAGATGTTGTTGCCTTTTCCAGCCAGATTGAATGCATCCTGAGGGAACAGGGCGGTCAGGTACTTGAAGGGCACCCGGTCGCGAACCCAAGAGGGGTCCCGTCCGTTGACCTTGAGAACCTCCACCATAGGGAAGTACTTGTCACCCTTACGTGGCGGGCGAATGGAGCAGACCACATTGTCACCTGTCTGGAGACCAGCAGCCTTAATCTGTCGGTTGCTCACATAGACATCATCGGGACTGTTGAGGTAGTTGTAGTCGGCACTTCTCAGGTAGCCAAACCCTTCAGGCATGACCTCGAGAACACCTTCTGCCTGAGCGATGCCGTCAAAGTTGAAGCCGTGTTCCTCTGGCTCTCCGAGGCGATCTCGGTCTCGGTCCTTGCGGTCACGGTTGTTTCGGTCGTTCCGGTCATTTCTGTTTCGACGGTCATTTCTGTCCCCGCGGCGATCTCCATCTCGTTTCCGGTCACCCCGGTCATTTCGATCTCCTCGGTCACCCCGGTCATTTCGATCTCCTCGGTCACCCCGGTCATTTCGATCTCCCCGGTCACCCCGGTCACCCCGGTCATTTCGATCTCCACGGTCTCCGCGGTCGTCTCTGGACTTGCGCTCACCATCTTTTTGGTCCTTGTCACCTTCTTTCCCGCGCCTGCGGTCGTCTCGGTCCTTTCCATCCCTATTGCCATCCTCCTTGGAGCGGGCATCCTTCTTGGCGGCGGCCCGCTGGCGTCCACGTCCTTTTTGCTGATCTCCTTCCTGCTCAGATGGAGCATCAGACTTTTCTGTGGATTTGCTTTCTGTCTTGGCCTCACCTCCCAATGCGGAGGGGTTCACGGCCTGCTCGTCGAGGATCGCGTAAACGAGTTCCTGCTTCTTGAGTTTATCGACACGGGCAATATTGAGCTTCTTGGCGATGTCTCGGAGCTCGGCAACCTTTCGGCTGTTCAGGTCAATGATGTCGTACATGTGGGGTTCCCACCGAGGTGGGCGTCATTTTGTTTCAAAAATCCCGGAGGAAGGGCCTCTTTCAAGACTCAATGCACCAGCGGTGCGGCACAAGAATACGACATTTTCTCGTAGTGGTGGTGTTTAGCGTTTTCCAAGCTCAACGACTTCCGGCTCGACAATATTGGCGTCGATTATCT
>CAXHAW010000322.1:0-2580 GCA_964014525.1 uncultured bacterium | reverse complement strand
GATTCCGTGAAGTCTCGTGGGCTCGGAGATGTGTATAAGAGACAGGTGTGCCTGTCTGTTCTCCTTTCCGGATGCAACCGAGAGCATTTGGCCCGGTATGGCCCATTTCATGTGACCACCGACAGCACGGTGTGGTTTGATGGAGGCATGGGGTCGCGCGTGGATCGACAATTCAACCGGCTCTTGGACAACCACCCTGATGTGAAGACGATCACCTTCAGTGACCATTGCCCTGGATCAAACGACGACGAGAGCTTGTATGTCGCGGCCAGACGATTGCGTCAGGAGGGCATCCGGACGGTATTGAACGGCGAATCTGTGGTTGAATCTGGTGCTGTTGACTTGTTTCTCTCAGGTGCTGCGAGGCAAATCGCCACTGGAGCGAAGATTGGAGTGCACAGCTGGAGTTTCAATTGGGGCAACGATGGAGCTGACTTGCCTGCCGATGACCCAGAGCACGAAATGTATCTCGACTTCTATGGTGAGATGTTCGACGATCCGGCGCTGGGGGAGGAATTTTACTGGTTCACCTTAAATGCTGCTTCTGGCGACGATATCCATTATATGACTGCTGCGGAAATCGCCCATTTCCAGATGTCGACAGAATGATGGCTTACCAGCGGTCGTCCACAAATCGCTTTTCCACGCTGCCGTCAGAGTAGAGAAACAAGACGAGTTGATTGACAGGACGTTGCACCTCGCGGCCCGTCACGTCCATCATTTTGACCAGCTGTCGAGCTTCGTTTGGCACCATGTCGTCGAGGCCAGAGGCTCCTCCCGCTGTCACATTGAACTCGATTCGCTCAGAGAGGCAGGGGTTCCAAGAGGACATCTGCCAATTGTAGAAGAAATAGTAATACGTATACTGGCTTTGCCCACTTGTGGTGTTGTTGATGATGCTGGCCAGATTGCCGATGTCATAGGGGTAATTGACATCTGCCCCATCGTCATCGCGCCACAGGAGCGGCTCTTCGGTTCCTGAGCGAATTTGGTAATCTTCACCTGCGGGGAGTGCTGCATCCAGTTGGAAGACATTCAGCCCAGGTTCCAGCAATTGCGTGCTCGACTGCATCAGGTTCCCTGCGTTGTTTAAGATTTGGATGACTTGGAGTCCTCCATCTTCTGAGTAAACGTCTACTGTCTCTAAAATGGCGTCCTCGTGAACGTCGAAAATCAACCAATAGGCATTGTTGGTGTGGTATTGTCCGTCGCCAAAGTCAGGTGATGGTTTGCCTCCAGTGATGCCGAACTCGCCATTGGAATGGGCCACCCAAACCGACTGGTCTTCACCAGCAAATGGCAAGGTATAGGAGGGTCCAATGAGGAGAGGAGAGGGAGAAAGTACAGTTTCAAACCAATGGCTTCCCTCTTGGGTTGTGAAGGTCACTGGTTCATCGGTTTGAACTGCAGACTGCGCTTGGGGGGCATCGACTTCAAAACAGCTGCCGTCATCTATGGTGGCCACAGATGAGAAGTTACATGACCCCGCATCCGTGCACCCTATGCAGAACAGGTCTTCACCTTCACAGCCTCCGCATTCGTTGAATTCTAGACATGTTCCATTGTCTTCTAAGGCGGACGGGTCATAGTTACACGCACTGGGGTCTGTGCAGCCTTCATCGCTAAACTCACCTGAGAGTTCCAGCAGGAACAGCCCTTCTTCGATATGGGACACGGCGATGATGCCGGATGGGAAGTAGGGGTAGTTGGACCATGTGCCGTTCATGAGGGCCATGTCATTGGACGGATAAACGTCAAAGTAGGCGACTTCCTCCAGTTGTCCATTGGCAATGCCTTCCGTCTCGAGTATGCGAAGACCGGCGCGGTAGTTGGACTGGTAGATGAGGTTGTCGTGCACATACATGTTGTGGTCTACGGCGTTGGTTTCGGAGACAAATGTGCCGATGAGTTCTGGGGCGCTTAAATCAGAAACGTCCCAAATGAATGACGTTGTGTTGACGCCGATTTCCTCCTCATCCAATTCATCGTTGCTGATGAAAAAGTGATGGTCTTCTGTTAACCACCCTTGGTGCGTGTAGCGAGAATTTGCGTATCCCGTCGAACTGATGAGGGTGGCATCAGTTGCGTCCGTGACGTCGACGATGGTGATGGTGTTTTCATTGCAGCAAAAGGCAATTTCATTGCCTTGATATTCGGGGTCGGGGCCGATGTAGGACACCACCTGTGCATCGTGTGTATAGCCATCTTCTGCAAACGAGCCAATCAGCGTTGGGTTGAGCGGGTCGTTGATGTCGAGGATGTGAAGGCCTCCGTCAAAGGTGTTGGTGCCCACGCCATATGCTCGGCCAGTGCTTTCGTTGATGGCGATGTTGTGTGCATCACCCCATCCATTATAGAGTGCGTCGGCTTCAATGATTTGCGGTGGGTTTTGGATGCTTCCCAATTGAGTCAGATCGACGACCTGCATGCCGTGATCGTTTGCTTCGGAGACAATGAATGCGTGATTGGCGAAAACCTTGATGTCTCGCCAGGTTGAGTTGTTCGTTGCTGTGGGTAGGTTGGCAACAAAAACAGGGTTTACCGGGTCAGATATGTCAATGAATGCCGTCCCGTTGACCC
>CAXHAW010000321.1:0-2595 GCA_964014525.1 uncultured bacterium | reverse complement strand
CCGCTGGAGCAGGAGCAGGGGCAGGGGCCTCCACAGGCGCTGGTGCTGTTGCTGGCTTGGCCGCAGCAGGCGCAGCGGCAGGTGCGGCAGGTGCGGCAGCAGGAGGTGCCGCATCAGCTGGCGCCTCTGCATCCGTGTCAATCAGGCACACCACAGCACCCACAGCCACAGCATCCCCCTCTTCGGCCTTGAGCGTGATGACCCCGGCCATTTCAGCCGGCAATTCAAGCGTGGCTTTGTCACTGTCGACCTCGGCAATGGTTTGGTCCTTGAAGACGTAGTCACCGTCGGACACGAGCCAAGCGGCGATTTCCACTTCCGAGATGGACTCCCCGGGACTGGGGACCTTCATTTCAAGGATGGGCATGGTGTATGTGGATCGGGGTTGTGAATCGGTGAGGTGTCAAGGTCGTCAACCTAGACCAAAAACGGAATCCATGACGGCGTTGTGCCTTTCGGCATGAACCACGGGGCTTCCGGCAGCTGGGCTGGCGGATTCCGGACGAGCGAAAAACTGTTTGACACCGGGTCCAAACCGGTGCAAGTGGGCATATGCCCCCATGTTGGAGGGCTCCTCTTGTGCCCAACAGAGTGAGGCCCCTTCGTACCGATCGAGGACCGCTCCGAGCTCCGCGTTGGGGAAAGGGTAGAGTTGTTCGAGGCGCACCAAAGCCAGAGAATCCATTTCCCCTGCCTGAACTCGCCTTTTTCTTTCCTCCAGCAAATCGTAGTAGAATTTGCCAGAACACAACACCACATTCTTCACGCTGTCCGCCGAACTGCCCGCCCGCTGAGGATCGTCGATGACCGCTTGGAACTTGCCCTCAGCGAGATCGGCCATACTGCTGACCGCATCGGGATAACGGAGGAGCTTCTTGGGCGTGAACACCACCAGCGGCTTCCGGAAAGGGCGCAGCACCTGACGGCGCAACAGGTGGAATTGGTTGGCCGGCGTGGTGGGGTTCGCGACCTGCATGTTGTCTCCGGCACAGAGTTGCAGGTACCGCTCCATGCGGCCACTGGAATGCTCGCTTCCCATGCCTTCGTAGCCGTGGGGCAGGAACAGGGTCAGGCCATTGGGGGCATTCCATTTGTCCTCCCCAGCGGCGAGGAACTGGTCAATGATGATCTGCGCTCCGTTGTTGAAGTCGCCAAATTGGGCCTCCCAAATGGTCAGTCCCTCTGGTGTGCCGTATGCGTACCCGAAGTCAAAGCCCATCACACCGTACTCGCTGAGGTGGGAGTTGAAGATGGTCAGCGTCTCCTGTCCGTCCTCCAGATGATTCAGTGGAATGCGTTCCTCCTCGGTGTCCTCTGTCTTGACCACCGCGTGGCGGTGGCTGAAGGTGCCGCGCTCCACGTCCTGTCCGCTGACCCGGACGGGATGGCCCTCGACGAGGAGGGTGCCATAGGCGAGCAATTCACCCAGACCCCAATCCAGACGGTCCCCTTCGATCATCGCCCTTCGGTCTTTGAAGAGCTTCATCACCTTCCGGAAGTACTTCTTGTCTTCAGGCAGGCTGCACAGGGCACCTGCGAGGCGTCCTAAGCGATCCCGGTCAAACCCGGTCCACACCTCCATGGCGTCGTCACCGGGCTGCTTGACACGGTAATCCTGCCAAAGGCCGTCCAAAAAGTTGGTGACGTGAATTTTTTCTGAGGCTTTTGCCGCCTCCATGGCCTTGTCCAGCTTCGCCTCCACCACGGCGCGCATGCCTTCTGCATCGGCCCGGTTCATCAATCCCTCAGACTCGAGTTGCTGGAAATAAAGCTCCCTCGCGTTTGGGTGCTGCTGGATGGCCTGGTACAGCTTGGGTTGCGTGAACTTGGGCTCGTCGCCTTCGTTGTGACCATACTTCCGGAAACCCAGCAAATCGATGAACACATCACGGTGCCATCGCTGCCGGTATTCTAGTGCAATGCGCACGGCCGTGACCACGGCCTCGGCGTCGTCCGCGTTGACATGGAATACAGGGCAGTGCGTGGCCTTGGCGACATCCGTGCAGTATATGCTCGAGCGGGCGTCGAGGTAATTGGTCGTGAAGCCGACTTGGTTGTTGACCACCAAATGGATCGTGCCCCCGGTGCGATAGCCATCGAGTTCGGCCATTTGAACCACCTCGTAAACCACCCCTTGTCCTGCAACCGCTGCATCGCCGTGCACCAAAATCGGCACCACGGCTTTCTCGTTCTTGTACTCCCGATCAATGCGGGCGCGGGCCATGCCCTCCACCACAGGATCGACCGCTTCCAGGTGGGAGGGGTTCGGCGCCAGCGTAATGTGAATGGGGACCCCGGTGTCGGCCTCGAAGTCCGTGCTGTAGCCCATGTGGTACTTCACATCGCCGTCGAAGTCCTCGCCGTGATCGTAGGCCTTGCCTGCGAACTCTTCAAAGATGTCCGTGTAGGGCTTGTTGAGGATGTGGGCGAGGGTATTGAGTCGACCGCGGTGGGCCATGCCGATGATGAACTCCACGGCACCCAATTCGCTGCCCCGCTCCACAATGGCATCGAGGGCCGGAAGCAGGCTTTCACCTCCCTCCACACTGAACCGCTTCTGACCGACGAACTTCTTCTGGAGAAACTCCTCGAAGA
>CAXHAW010000320.1:0-2598 GCA_964014525.1 uncultured bacterium | reverse complement strand
CTCGACCGCGCCGCATACGTATTTGAGACCCTCGCCATGCACAAAACAGAGCTCCGCAACGGGGTGCTTTTCTATCGGACCACCGAGGAACGGCAGTTCGCCATCCTCGGCGACGGCGGCATCAACGCCGCGGTCCCGGAGGGATTCTGGGACGGGGTCAAGAACACGGTCATCGCCGGCCTTGCAGAAGGCAAAGCGGGCGAAGGCCTCGCCGCCGGCATCCGCCTCGCGGGTGAGCAGCTCGCTGCCCACTTCCCGGTGGCAGACGACGATGTAAACGAACTCTCGGACGACATCAGCTTCGGATCATGACGCGCCTCACCTCCACCCTAGTGTTTCTGGTGCTGTCCGCAGCAGGCCTGTTTGGACAAGCCTCTCTGGAGTGCCTGCCCGAAAAGGGCACGCCAGGCACCTTCATCTACGACTACGCCGATATCCTCTCCCCAGAGGAAGAGGCCGAGTTCAACCGAACCATCCGCCACCTCAACGACACCACGCCCAACAGCATCGTGGTGGTGACCCACCCGGACTTCTGTGGCGAGGAACCGTTTGAATTCGCCGTGGGCGTCGGCGAGAAATGGGGCGTCGGCGATGCCCAGTTCGACAACGGCATCGTCTTGGCGCTTTCGCCCAAGACCGCCGACCGAAAGGGACAGGTGTTCATCGCGGTCGGATACGGCCTCGAGGGCGCCATTCCCGACATCACGGCCAACCGCATCATCGACATCGAGATGATTCCCGAATTCAAGGTTGGCGGGCCAGACGCCTATGCCTGGGGCATCCGCAATGCCTTGGCCGTGCTCGGCCCCTTGGCCAGCGGAGAGGTTCAGGGCTACGAACCGGGGAGCGCCCCCTTGGGCGTCATGGGCCTGATCGTGGCCATCCTATTCTTTGGCTTCCTGTTTTTCCTGCCGGTAATCATCTTCGGCTTTGTCGTCAGGCGCTATGCACGCGACAACAACCTGGGCTCTCTTGTGGCCATGAAGTTGCTGGCAAACCAATCCGCAAACCGCAGCCGTGGATCCTTTGGGAACTTCAGCAGCGGCAGTGGCGGCTTCGGCGGCAGCGGTGGATTTGGCGGCGGTAGCTTCGGCGGCGGTGGCGCGGGCGGCAGCTGGTAACCTGACACGACACACATGAGCAAGTACGCGAAGTACATCGGCGGCGCCCTCGGCTGGGCCCTTGGCGGCCCCATCGGCGCCATCATGGGCTATGCCTTTGGCTCCATGGTCGGCGACAACACCCTCAGCGTGGAGGGCGGCCCACGACAGCAAGGCCCCCAAGGCGGCCCCCGCCGCAGGCAGACCAGTGCCGGTGACTTCGCGGCCTCCATGATTGTCCTCAGCGCGGCGGTCATGAAGGCCGACGGCCGCATCCTCAAGTCCGAGCTGGACTACGTGAAGCGGTTCTTCGTGAGCAATTTCGGTGAGGCCCAGGCCGAGCGTTACGTGCTCACCCTGCGTGAAGTGTTGAAGCAAGAGGTGGACGCCCGTGCGGTGAGCCGTCAAATCCAAGGCATGATGGAGCACAGCAAGCGCTTGCTCCTGCTGCAATACATGTATGGCATTGCCCAAGCCGACGGCAACGTAGACCCGAGCGAAGTCGACATCATCCGCCAGATCGCGGCCTGGATGGGCATCAGTGCCAAGGACAGCAAGAGCATCGAGGCCAGCTTCTACACCGACGTGGCCTCCCACTATGCCGTCCTAGAGGTTGCAGAGTCCGCCAGCGACAGCGAAGTCAAGAAGGCCTTCCGGCGCATGGCGGTCAAGTTCCACCCCGACAAGGTGCGCGACATGGGCGCCGAATACCAAAAGCAAGCCCGCACCCGCTTCGACCGCATCACCACCGCCTACGAGGCCATCAAAAAACAGCGCGGAATCAAGTGATCTCTGACTTGTTTAAGACATAACCAAGATTGAAGGGCCATCGAGTCACGGCTCTTGGGACTTATCTAAGGCCATCAAAAAAGCCGGGCTTTGGGGCCCGGCTTTTCTGGTTGGTGGTGTTGTCGATTAGTGGCGGACGACGGGGAGGCGCCATTGGCCTTGGCCGTCGGTGAGGCGCACGGTGTAGTGGCCGGGTGCCAGGTCGGTGAGGTCGAGGGAGCGCTGGCCTGTGGCCTGGCCCTTCCACTGCTCGCTGGCCACGAGGCGGCCGCTGGCGTCGCGGACCTCGCAGTTCAGGTAGAGGCGCTCAGCGCCGAGGTCGAGGTCGAGCGTCAAGGCACCGGCCGTGGGGTTCGGGAAGGCCGAGACGGCAGCGAGGCCATCGATGCTGCCGACGCCTGTGGCATTGGTCACCGTGACCGTCAGCGGCACGCGCGCGGAGACGCAGCCCACCGCGTCCACGGACACCGTCCAATCGTAGAAGAAGTAGTAGTAGTTCAGGCTGTTGGCGCCGTTGACGCTGGTGCCGGTGATGGCACCGAAGTCACCGAGGGCAAACGGATACTCCGGATCGGAACCGATGCCATCGCGCCACAGCTGTGGGTTGTCGTCCGTGCTGCGGAGCCCAAAGCCCGTTCCAGTCGAGACAAAGAAGCCAAGCTCCACGACGCTTTCCCCATCGGGGACGTTGACCGTCACGCTCTCCAGC
>CAXHAW010000319.1:0-2636 GCA_964014525.1 uncultured bacterium | reverse complement strand
ATGGGCCGTGTTCTTTTGGGGTGGGTGTGGGATAAAGTATTTTTCATAGACCAAAACAATCTTCGATGAGAACCCTTGCTCTCACTGTCTTGCTCTTTGTCGGCATGTTGTCAGCTGTCGCCCAGCAGACCATTGAACTTCCGTACAATCCAGACTTCAATGCCGACAGTGCAATCGGTGCTCCGGACTTGCTGTCGTTCTTGCCTTTGTTCGGAACTGAATACACGCCGGTTGAAGTCACGGTGGATGGACAAACCCTGACCGAGTACATCCAAATGCTGGAGGATGCAGCTGAGGGTTCATCTGCCACGGACACCGTAACCATTCCCATGTTGCCTGGTTCTGAGCCGGGGGAAATGCTGTATTGGGATGGGGAAGCGTGGATGTTGGTGCCCACTGGCAATCCGGGGGACGGGTTGATGCTCGATGGGACCACGCCAGCATGGCGCGCCCAGCGCTTGGGTTGCACCGACATCAACGCGTGCAACTATGAAGATGAGGCCACAGTGTTGGACCCCTCTTCCTGCATCTACGAGGATGAATGCGGCATTTGTGGTGGACCGGGAGCACTTGAAGAATGCGGCTGCGATTCGATTGCAGAGGGAGCCTGCGACTGCGATGGCAACCAATTGGACGCCCTCAACGTGTGCGGTGGCACGTGTCTAGAAGACGTCGACGGCGATGGCATTTGCGACGACGATGGAAACGACGCGTGTGTGGGAGAATACGATGCGTGTGGTATCTGCAATGGGCCTGGGGACATCTACGATTGCGGGTGTACGGGCATTGCCCCAGGTGCATGCGATTGCCTCGGGACCCCAGATGTGGACCAGGATGGCATCTGCGACAACATCGATCCATGCATCGGTGTCGACGACAGCGACGGCGATGGCATCTGCGACGATGTCGACGACTGCGGCGGCACCTACGATGGTTGCGGGGTGAGCAATGGTCCGGGACCGATTTATGACTGCGGTTGTTCCGACATTCCAGAGGGCGATTGCGATTGTGCCGGTAACCAGCCCGATGCAGAAGGCAATTGCCAGGACTATGCGGCCGATACCGATGGGGATGGCCTCTACGATACCCTTCTCGAGCCTTGCTTGAACCAGACGTCGTATGCCTTTAATGGGGTGGAGTATGGGGTGGTGGCCATCGGCGACCGCTGTTGGTTTCAAGAGAATTTGCGTGCCACCCATTATGCCAATGGAGATCCCATTGACCATTTGCCACTTGAGGAGGGTTGGAACAGTGCCAGTGCCGGAGCTTATTCGGTGTACAGCGATGACGATGCGGCCGTGGAAACGTATGGGCTGCTTTACAATTGGCTCACCACTGTAGACTCTCGTGGAGTGTGCCCTACCGGTTGGGAGGTTGCGAGTGAGAATGATTGGTCCAATCTCGGATATGAAGTTGGCAGCACCTGGTCGTTGGCAGGTGGTGCCCTAAAAGAGGCAGGCACAGTGCATTGGGCTGCACCGAATACAGGGGCGACCAACAGCAGTGGCTTCACGGCTTTACCCGCCGGGGAGAGGGGGTATGGAACCCTGGGTTATCAGGATCAAGGAACCGATGCGTTGTTCTGGACGAGGAGTCAGAGCGGGTCAGGTGCCTACTCTGTGCGCCTTACCCACGATACAGAGTCCATGAGTATTGCCACTGTTGCTGCTTCACGGGGCCAGTCTTTGCGCTGCATTCGCAAGTTGCCGACGTTTGGTTGCACGGACTTGAATTTCCTCGAGTATACGCCGTTGGCCAATTTGGATGATGGAAGCTGCGCAACGCCGAGCATACCTGGATGCACCCTTCAAGGGTTTGCAGAGTACAGTCCTTTGGCTAACGTCAATGACGGAAGCTGTTCTACCCTAGTGGGATGTACGGATTCCTCGTCTGTCTCTTTTCACGGATACGATTATGATGTGGTGGCCATTGGCAACCAATGTTGGTTCCAAGAAAACCTTCGAACCACACAATACCGCAATGGTGAAGGCATTAACAACACCCAAGATCCAGTGGAGTGGAATTCGACGAACGAAGGGGCTTACGTGGCTTATGAAAACGATGAAGCCATTGCACAGGTAAGTGGTTATCTGTACAACTACTATGCTGTTGAGGACATCCGCGAGGTGTGTCCTGTGGGCTGGCACGTGCCCACAGATGAAGAATGGAAGGAATTGGAGCTGTTCCTTGGCATGCCTGCGACAGAGGTGAACAACAGCGGATGGCGAGGTGAGGCCCAAGGAGTGGGTTCGGCATTGAAGGCCGAGTCTAGTGGGGGGGATGATTCAACTGGATATGGAGCCCTAATGGGTGGGTATCGAAATGAGTATGGGGTCTCTTACGCATTTCTAGACCGCGGATTGTGGTGGGATTCTGACGTTAACCGTCGCGAGTTGTATATCCATAACTCAGGGATATACAGAGGCTGGGCCAATGCAAGACTTGGGTGTTCAATACGCTGTCTTCGGTCCATTTTGGGGTGCACCGAACAAGGGGCATGCAATTTCGATCCGGAGGCCAACGAAGATGATGGCAGTTGTGATTTCCTGAGTTGTGCAATCTGCAACGTGGAGTCCGCTTGCAATTATGATGCTGTCTCTTATACACATCTGACGCTGCCGACGATCCTACCTGTG
>CAXHAW010000318.1:0-2637 GCA_964014525.1 uncultured bacterium | reverse complement strand
GCTCATGGCAATGGTGGCGGACTCGCTGAGTCGGCCAAGCAATTGGGACGTTCGGGTTTCCATGGAAGTGCAGGGTTGGGGGGCGAAATTACGCTTTGCTTCTTCTGTTTGGGGAAAGAATCATGGCCAAGGTTGCACCGGCCCATGTCAGGAATCCGTTGACTGGCAGCAGGGCGAACCCAAAGCTGAAGCCGTGCGCAGCGGTCCATTGTTCCAGTGCCCAGCCTGCCACAGGGGCTAAAATTGCGACCCAGGGAATGAAGCGATCGGCATCAGCCAGGCCTTCGGGTTTTCGCACAATGGCAAAGGTGAACAGGCCAAGAAGGGGGCCATAAGTGTAGCTGGCGACCTTGAAAAGTGCGGCGATGACCGAGGTGTCATTGACGGCATGAAAAATGAGAATGAGAATCCCGACCCCGATGGAGACGCCGAAATGGACCCGATGTCGGCGTTGGGTCTCGTTGGCTTTTGATTCCCCTGTTGACATGCCGAGGAAGTCGACACAGATTGAGGTGGTCAATGCGGTGAGGGCGGAATCCGCGCTGGAGAGGGCTGCGGCCACCAAGCCGAGGAGAAAGAGGACAGGCAGCCAAGGCCCCATGTTGCCGTCTAGCGCCACTGTTGCAAAAAGCAGGTCGGCCTTTTCCACGTCGATTCCAGCGGACTCAGTGTGAAGGAGGAGGAGGGCGCCAAGCCCCAAGAAGAGCACATTGACAACAACGAGAACCACCGAGAAGCTCGCCATATTTAATTGGGCGTCACGAAGGGATCGGCAGCTCAAGTTCTTCTGCATCATGTCCTGGTCTAGTCCAGTCATGCACAGTGATATAAAGGCGCCTGCGACGAATTGCTTCACGCCGTGATTCGGTGCCCCCCAGTCATCAAAGAACCACCAACGTGCCTGACCGGATTCGGATACCGCGCGCGGGATGTCCATCCAGGAAAGGTCGAGTTGATGGCCCAGAAGAACCACTGCCGTTCCTGCAGCCAGCAGCATGCATGCCGTTTGCAGGGTGTCTGTCCAAACCACGGTGGCGATGCCCCCTTTCCGTGTGTAGGCCCAAATGAGCAACAAGATGGCGGCGATCAGCAGGGAGAACCGAACCCAACTCCACCCACCAGAAGCCTCAGGCAGCACGGTTTCTTGGATGACCAAAACGACCAGATAGAGTCGGAATGCAGCACCGATGCTGCGGGAAAGCAAAAAGAACGCTGAGCCAGTGCGGTGTGCTTTTGGTCCGATTCGGTCCCCAAGGAGCCGGTATATACTCGTCAGTTGGAGTCTATAGTACAGTGGGAGGAGGACGCCGATGATGGCGCCATACCCGACCAGATAGCCCAGCACCATTTGCATGTATCCAAACTGTTGGTCACCCACCCAGCCGGGGACAGAGAGAAAGGTCACCCCGCTCAGGCTGGTTCCGACCATGCCAAAGGCAACAGCCCACCACGGGCTGCGCTTGCCGCCCAGGGTGAAGTCGCTCATGTCGCCTTTTGCAGACGTGCGATTGCCCAGCCAAAGCAGGAGGCCGAGGTAGGCGGCCACGGCAAATCCCGCAATCAGAGGTGCGTCCATGTCGGCAAGCTACACAGCCAAGGTCAGAAGGTTTGTCTGGGTTTTCAAGCCACTTTAGGAACCAAAGTAGGTGAGGATTGGTGCGGGCTACACCGGTGTGTTGGGGGTGCTTACTGTCTGTCTGCTCCCTTTCGATGGGAGACGGGGTCCGCTTTCTAACTTCGTCTCCGTGGAATTGTCATCCCGACTTATAGATCGCGCTGTGGATCAGATTGCCGGATTGCCCGGTGTCGGAAGAAGGACGGCCTTGCGCCTTGCCCTGCATCTGCTCGCTCGGAATGAGGAGGATGTACGCCGGTTTACCGAGGCAATCCAGGACATGAAGGCCGGGGTCAAGTCGTGTCGCATCTGTGGGAACTTGGGTGAAGAAGAGGTCTGCAACCTCTGTCAGGATCCCCGGCGTGAAGACAATCGGATAGCCGTGGTGGAGGACCTGAGAGACCTTTTGGCCATTGAGTCCACGGGTCATTTCAAAGGGAGGTACCATGTCTTGGGTGGTGTCATCAGTCCCATGGACGGTGTAGGTCCTGCTGACCTTAGGGTCGAGTCCCTTGTTTCAAGGGCTTCCCAAGAAAAATGCAATGAAATCATCTTTGCCCTGCCCACCACAATGGAAGGGGACACCACGGCTTTCTATTTGGACAAAAGGCTCCGGGATTGCGGCGTCGAGGTGACCACCTTGGCCCGTGGGGTGGCGGTCGGCGATGAGCTGCAGTATGCAGATGAGTTGACTTTGATTCGTTCGCTGCAGCAGCGTTTGCCCTACGCATCGTCCACTGGAAACCCTTCCTCTGCGTCATGACCTTGTCTGTCATCGTCGTTAGCTACAACGTGAAGGGGTATTTGTCCCTCTGCTTGGATTCTGCGTTGGAGGCCATGGAGCGTTTGGGTCAGAATCAGTCTGAGCTCATTGTTTTTGATAACGCAAGTTCTGATGGGTCAGCAGAATGGGTGTCTCTTCATTACCCTTCTGTCAAGGTCCTTCAGTCCGATCAAAACCTGGGGTTCAGTGCAGGAACTGTCTCTTATACACATCTGACGCTGCCGACGATCCTACCTGT
>CAXHAW010000317.1:0-2643 GCA_964014525.1 uncultured bacterium | reverse complement strand
GCCTCAATCCGCTCTGCCTCAATCCGCTCGGCTTCGAGGCGTTCGGCCTCGAGACGCTCAATCTCAAGACGTTCTGCCTCTTTTTCTGACATAGCAATCCGATCGACTTCGATTTGTTCAGCCTGCAAACGCTCTTCATCCAGACGAATCAATTCATCCTGAACCACCAGAAGCGACTCCTGATACGCAGAGCGAACAACGGACTCCCGAACGAGGGCCTCATGCCATTGGACTTGGGCTTGGAACCTCTCCACTCCCCGAAGCTTGGACGCCGATGTGCCGCGCGCATCCGTATTCGATTGCGCGTGCTCCCATTCTTCCCTCCGCATGGCCATTTGCGCTTGGACAATCGATTCAGACTCCCCTTCCAAAAAGAACTCCTCACCTCCTGGTTCAATAGAACCGGTTTGGGAAGCGCGCAAAGCCACAACAGATTCAGACAGCAATTCAAGCATGGCCTGTTTCAGGCCGAGCAACTCTTGCGCCACCTCCGCATCCAACGCTTCAAAGTCTGCTGCACCCATGACCAAGGGAATTCCCAGCCCTCCGTTTCGGTCAACCAAGCGGTCCCAAGCCTTCTCGACCTTCCGCGAATTCAATATTGACTCTCCCCATTCTTGCATCAAGGCGTCCAAGTCCTGAATCCCTGCTGCAGACAAGTCACCTGCCGCATCTCCTGTTTCCGTCATGGGCCTACCCAAAACGAATCGAACCAGCGTCTCGCTTGAATTGCGTCCAAAGGGAACCTCCAAGAAAGCCATCTCCGCCGAAACGCTGCCCGCCTCCCCCTCTGCTGAGCCAGAATTCTCGCCGCTTTCAGAACCCCCTGTGGCTTCTTCATTTAAAGTGACTTCTCCCTGTTCTGTGAAGGACAAACCCTCCTCTGTACCGTCAGGCCTTTGGGATTCACCGGCCAGGGCTCCTTCTTCCATCTCTTGCAGCTGGCGTTCCCACTGCTCCCTGACGACCTCCATGTGCCGGCGTTGGCGCTTCAACCAGTCTCCGCGCCAACCCGCGCGTTGCTTTCGAGACCACCCAATCTCAGCCTCCTCCAGGCCTTGCTCACATTTTGCCAACCAAGCCTCAACCTCGATATCGAATACTTCGACATTGAGGTCGGTCAAGGCCACTTCATCACCCTGTTTGGATTGCCAATCGGAAAGGGCGCCAATCGCTTCTGAAAGGTTGCCACTCCCCAAGGCCTCGATTTCTCTCAGAGCCAATCGTTCGCGACGAGAAGCCAAGGCAGCATCACCCGCCACATTCGCAAGCGAGGCCTTGGTCGCAGACTGAACAGCATTGGTCCAGGCTTCAATCATCTCCTCGACCTCTCCAACAGCAGCTCCATCTCGAACCCCTGGGGCCATCAAATCCGGATTGGGGCTCCATTCCGATAGACCATCAACCAAATCGGACAACACACCCGCCCGCGCCATGCTCGGCGCATCGAGGAAATCCGATTCTTGAACAAGCAACTTCTCGGCCTTCTCGTTCCACACGGCCGTCAAGGCCTCAGGCTCCCCTTGTTCTAACACGCGGAGTTCTTCGGTGGTCGGCGCTTCGCCTTCGAGGAGCAATGTTGACACCGTACGAGGGCCATCGATTCTAGCTGCTGTTGCCTCCTCTTCTTCCAACTCGCCTTCGATGAACACAGCATCTTGAGCCGTTGGCACATCGCCTCCCTCAAAGCTGCCCCCTTCCCCATCACCTGCTTCGGGGCCAACCACATCGACACCTCCAACAGCGGCGCCATTCGCATTACCACCCAGGGCCACTGCCTCACCAGAGAGCGTCCCGTCGTCCAAAACAGATGAATCAATGCGGTCGCTAACCCAATCGCCCCAGCCTTGCATCCCCGCTGCATTGGCCACGGATTCGGCGTCTTCCGCGGCGACCTCAACTTGTGTCGCGCGGGGGCCGTCCTGACTGTGCAAATCGGCCAGCATCGCCCAATCCACATCGCTTCGCTCGACCATGGTCCAGCCCCGTGACTGTTTCCTCAATTCCCACGATGAATCAGCAGTACCGAACGATTCCGATACAATCTGCCCATCCCTGTCCTCCAGAACAATCCGAACGCCAACTGCGCTTTCCTCCGCGATAAGGGATTGAAATTCGGCGCCTTCTCCATCCAGCTTGCGCATGCTGACCTCCTCACCATTGGAATACACCCGCAACGTCATCCCATCCGGGGCCACTTCATCTGCCAACCAACTGACCGAACCTGCATCAAATGGGGCCTCGGAAAGGGCCACCCGGTAAGCATGAATGCGCCCCTCGCGTGCTGCGCGGTTCGAAGACATCCACGCTCCCCCATCCGGTTCTGGGATGAAGAACTCGTCATCATTAACAGAATTGACGGGAAACGGAAGCCGCTCCGGAATACCGACCGGCCCTTCCGTTCCCCATTCGACGGCATAGATGTCTTGACCTCCGAGGCCCCCGGGACGGTTGCTTGAGAAATACAGCACCCCATCCCTTGACAGATAAGCTCCCCGCTCGTCATAGACGCTGTTGACCGAATCCGAAAGCCGACGTGCATCGCCATACTCACCCCCTGAGAGGGAAGTCTGATAAAGGTCCCACCCCGTCTTTCCGGACTTGCCGAGCGAGGCATAGACCAGAACCGTGTCACCATTGTGA
>CAXHAW010000316.1:0-2660 GCA_964014525.1 uncultured bacterium | reverse complement strand
GGCCATGGGACTGAAATTGACTGCTGAGGACATCTACAGCATCAACCGAAGTTCTCTGAAAGACGCCATTGTTCAATTTGGTGGCGGTTGCACGGCCAGCCTCATTTCGGACCAAGGCCTGCTGTTGACCAACCACCATTGTGGCTATGGACAGATCCAATCGCACAGCAGTGTCGAGCGGGACATCCTCAAGGATGGCTTTTGGGCGATGACCCAACAAGAAGAACTGATGAACCCGGACCTGACGGCCATGTTCATCGTGCGAATTGAAGATGTGACCGATTCTGTTCAGGTGGCGCGGGCCCGTGGCCCAGAGGACGAGGAAGCCATGCGTGAGCGTCTGGTGACCGACGCCACACAGGGCAATGGCCATGATGCTGTCGTGCGTGACTTTCTCTATGGCAACCAGCAGTTTCTGATTGTGACCAAGACCTACAATGACGTCCGCCTTGTAGGGGCTCCACCCAGCGCCATTGGTAAGTTTGGCGGGGATACAGACAATTGGGTCTGGCCTCGACACACTGGTGATTTTTCGCTGTTTAGGATTTACAGTGCTCCTGACGGCTCACCCGCGGAACCCAGCGCAGAGAACGTGCCCTTGGTTCCCGCTCACCATCTTCCCGTGTCCATGCACGGTGTCGAAGAAGGGGATTTCACGATGGTCTTTGGGTTTCCAGGGCGCACGGAGCGTTACATTCCTGCTGCGCAGGTCGAACACCTTATCGATGTTCTAAATCCCACCCGCATTGCGATGCGGACAGCGAGCTTGGAGGTCATCAATGCCGCGATGCGGAACGACGATGCCACGCGAATCGCATATTCGGCCAAGCAGAGTCGAATTGCCAATGCGTGGAAGAAGTGGATTGGGCAAAACGAGGGTCTCATTGATTTCGGGACTGTGTTGGAGAAAAGACAGGGTCAGCTTGAATTCGCCAGAGAAGTGGTTCGACGGGACATGTCTGAATACAAGACTGTCGTGGGCGATCTCGGCAAGGACTTCGAGTCTCTTCAACCTTATCTCGAGGCCCGTTCACTTTTTATCGAGTGGTTCTATTACGGACCTGAACTCCTTCGGTGGGCTGACGGTGTAGGGGACGTTCTGACCATGGCCGCCGACAAGGCAGTCGCGGACAGCACGTTTGAAGCCCGTGCGGAGGAGGTTTTGGCTCAGGCAGAGGCGTTCTACGCAGACTACAGTGCCACTGTGGACGAGGGTGTCTTCGCCGCGGTGTTCCCGCTTTACATGTCGGCCATGCCCGAGGGCTTTGCTCCTGAGGTGGCGGTCGAGACTTGGGAGGAAAACCCTGATGCGCGTGACATCGCTGCTGAATTGTATGCCGGATCCATTCTTGATGATGGGGAGGCCTTCATGACATTGCTTCGCAACGCGGACAGAAAAGGGCTCAGGAAGAAGTCTGGGGACCCAGTGCTTCGATGGGCAAAGGAGACTTCAGATGGCTATTGGGTCAAGGTTCGTTCGGAATATGGCCAGCGAATGGCGGTACTGGACGAGGACATGGGGCGTTTCCTGCGTGGTCTGCAGGCAGTCTATCCAGACAGCACATTCTGGCCTGACGCCAACAGCACCTTGCGTCTTACCTATGGCCGCATGGAGGGCAGTGAGCCTCGAGATGCGGTGACCTACAAGCCGTTTACGACCGCAAAAGGGGTACTCGACAAATACACCCCGGGAGACCCTGAGTTTGATTTGCCTGCAGGCCTTGTAAATCAATTGCGTCTGAAGGAATACGGCCCCTATGCCGATGCAGAAGGCAACCTTCGGGTGTGTTTCCTTGGGTCGAATCACACCACAGGGGGCAATTCTGGCTCCCCGGCAATCAACTCCACAGGAGATTTGATCGGACTCAATTTTGATCGCACCTGGGAGAGCACGATGAGCGATGTCCGTTTCGATGCGGACCGCTGTCGAAACATCATGGTGGACATTCGATATGTCTTGTGGGTCACCGACATTTATGCCGGGGCGACCCACCTCGTCCAAGAGATGACACTGACCGAGCGCGATCCTGACAACTTGGCCCCAGATTGGCGGCCTTTTGGAGCGGGAACAGGGATTGGTCGTGGTTACGACCAAAACGAAGATGACCTTCGAGAGGAGTTTAGACGCCGTTCTCTAGAGAAATTGCGGGAGCGGCGGAAAAAAATGGAGGGAGGAAACTGAGGGAGATGCCGTTCCTCAGCTGAGGAAATAAATCGACGTGATGATGATGGCAAAGAGGAAGAGGGCAAAGACAACTGGTCCTCCGATTTCATTTTGCTCGGCCTCAGCGTGGTCGTGATGATCGTGATCTTGCCCCATGGTGTTGTTTTTCCTGAAGCACAAAAATAAGGAAGGGAGGGGATCTCATTCGGAAATTTGGAAGAGGGGTCCCTTGGGCAAACAACCTCATTCTACTTTTTAGCGTCCACAAGGTGCGACTGTGCCATCTCAATTCGAACACCATGCGCTCTCTCTTTCTCGTCTTGTCTCTGTTTTCCTTTGTGGCCGGTCAGGCACAGATGGCTGGACCTGACCGGCCGCGTCGTGGACAGCGAGCGGTGGACTGGAGATCGCCAGATGGTCATGTCTACTGCGGATCGCGCACCTGGAACCTATCTCATTCAGGTGGTTGAGCCGGTGTTCAGAGGCTGTCTCTTAT
>CAXHAW010000315.1:0-2693 GCA_964014525.1 uncultured bacterium | reverse complement strand
GACAGATGTGTGGCTCCATGAAGCCCTTCAGAGCGCGTCTGGCGACTGCCCGTCAGAACCCATGGCTGCCGAAGACCTGCTGTTCATTCTCTACACCTCTGGAAGCACGGGCAAGCCCAAAGGCGTGGTCCACAGTTGCGGGGGGTACATGGTCTATGCTGGCTACAGCTTTGCCAATGTCTTCCAGTACCAGCCGGACGACGTCTACTGGTGCACGGCCGACATCGGATGGATCACCGGGCACAGCTACATCGTCTACGGTCCGCTGCTCAATGGCGCGACCACCGTCATGTTTGAGGGTGTGCCCACATACCCTTCTCCGGCCCGCTTTTGGGAGGTGTGCGAGAAGCTCAAGGTGAACCAATTCTACACCGCGCCCACGGCCATACGCGCCCTGATGGCCTGCGAATCGCGTTTCGCAGAGGGCCACGACCTGTCTGCCTTGAAGGTCATCGGTTCGGTGGGGGAGCCCATCAACGAGGAGGCGTGGCAATGGTACCACGACGCCATCGGCGGCGGACGGTGCGCGCTCGTCGACACCTGGTGGCAGACCGAGACGGGCGGCATCCTCATCAGCGGCCTCGGATTGCACAGCCCCATGAAGCCGGCCCATGCGGGCCATCCGCTGCCCGGCATTTCGCCCGTCCTTGTTGACGGCGACGGCAACACCTTGGAGGGGGAGGCCGAAGGCTACCTCTGTATTAATCGCCCTTGGCCGTCCATGATCCGCACCACCTATGGCGACCATGAGCGGTGCCGAAACGTCTACTTCAGCGCCTTCAAGGGCAAGTATTTCACCGGTGACGGTGCCCGGCGCGACGCTGACGGCCTGTTCCGCATCATCGGCCGGGTCGACGACGTGGTCAACGTGAGCGGACACCGCTTCGGCACCGCCGAGATCGAGGACGCCATCGATTCGCACTCTGCTGTGGCCGAGTGCGCGGTCATCGGCTACCCGCACCCCATCAAGGGCCAGGCGGTCCATGCCTACGTGATCCTAAAAGACGGCGCCCTGCCCAACACCGCCGATGGCATCGCCGCCTTGCGCAAGGAGATTGGTGTGCAGGTCAACACCGAAATCGGCAACATCGCCCGCCCGGACCGCATCCAGTTCACGCCGGGCCTGCCCAAGACGCGGTCAGGCAAAATCATGCGCCGCATCCTCCGCAAGGTGGCCAGCGGCGAGCACGACCAGCTCGGCGACACCTCCACACTCCTCGACCCCACGGTTGTCGACGGCGTCATCGCCGGCGCCGCCGAATTCCTCGCCTGACCTACCTTTTCCCATGCGATTCTATCATCTGTTTTGGCTGGCACTGGTGCCGGTATGCCTCACATCATGCGCGGGCAAAAGCACCACTTCCGACCAGAAACAAGGCCAGACTCTACAGGAGACCCATGCACATGGCGAAGCAGCGGAGTACCATGTAACGGGCAACTGCGCCATGGAATTCACTGCGGCGGACAGTGCCCGCAGGGAGGCCAAATACGCAGAGCCTGGCGTCAAGATGGTGGAGCTCTCCACAGGCCACCAAGTGTTCACCCAAACGGTGGGGGACAACCCAGACGTCAAGATTTTGACCCTACACGGCGGTCCCGCTTGCACCCACGAGTACATGAAGGTCCTCTCCAATGTCTTGCCCGAGGGGCGCGGCTATGAGGTCATCCTGTACGACCAGTTGGGCAGTTTCTACAGCGACCAGCCCACGGAGGACCTGTGGACCATGGACAGGTGGTGTGAGGAGGTCGAGGATGTGCGCAAGGCGCTGGGCCTTGATGCATCCAACTTTTACCTCTTGGGCAACAGCTGGGGAGGGATCCTCGGCATGGAGTACGCCCTGCGCCATCAGGTCAACCTCAACGGCCTCATCGTCTGCAACATGGTCTCGAGCATCCCGGAATACGCGGCTTACAACGAGGAGGTGCTGCGCCCCCAGATGGACCCTGAAATCCTGGCCCAACTCGAGGCATTTGAAGCGGCGGGAGACATTCAGAATGAAGCATTCTTGCAATTGGTCCAAGACCACTTCTACGCCAAGCACATCTGCCGCCTCGAGGAGTGGCCCGAGGACATCACCGGCTCCTTTGATCGGCTCAATTACAAACTGTACGACCTCATGCAGGGGCCGAGCGAGTTTCGTGTGGGCGGTCGCCTCATCGACTGGGACATCACGGACCGGCTGGGTGAAATTAAGGTGCCGACACTCATGGTGGGTGCCGAATACGACACCATGGACCCGGACAAGATGACGCGTCAGGCCACGTTGGTGGCCAATGGTCGCTCGCTGCATTGCTACAACGGCTCCCACCTCTGCATGTACGACGACCAGAAGGCCTTCATGGGCGGGGTCACCAACTTCATTGAGGACGTGGAGGCCGGCCGCCCCTTGCGCTAATCACTCCGGCGAGCAGGGCGGATCGAGTAGATCAAGGTTGTGCTTGCGGATGATGTGCTCGATGCGGCCGTCTGCACCCGTGGGGTCATAGGAGCGGTTGAGCCGGTAGCCGGTCAGCCGGCTGAAGGTCTTGATGGTCCGCCAGTAGGGGAGCTTGATGGCCTTGGCGTATTCATCGGCGAAGTCGAGCATGCCTGGGTTTTGCCGGTCGAGCAGGTGGACAAGCAGGAACCCCTCCTTCATGCCCAGTTCACTTCCGGCGTCCTCATCCTCCACCAGCATGCGCCAGCCCTCTTC
>CAXHAW010000314.1:0-2695 GCA_964014525.1 uncultured bacterium | reverse complement strand
CTCGTGGGCTCGGAGATGTGTATAAGAGACAGGAGCAAGGCCACCTGGGAAAAGAGCATCATTTGCGAAGGTTACTTTTTCTTCGTCGCCATCGATTCAATGATGAGGCCCATCCCTGTCCCTCAATTCACCCCTGAAAGCGATGAAGAACATGGTGAATGGGAAAAGGCAAAGGCCATTCGAGAGAACATGCTCGCTCAAAAGGCAAAACGAGAAGCTTGAGCACCCATTGCTTCTTCAAGCGACGCCAACTCGGCAACGCATGGTCGTCTTGAACATCGCCGTCATCGGTTCGGATGAACTCGCCCGAAGCATTGCCAAAGCGGCCGACCAACGCGACGTTCATACCTATGTTCACAAAGAAAACGGCCCTGATGGCGCTCGTATTCTTTCGCTGATTCGCCCTGCAAAATACCCCGAGCGCTTGCCACCTTTCCTCAACGCCCTCTCAACATCGCAAGCAGGCATCATTGAGGTCTCTGCTGTCGACGCAACCTTTGGCGAAGTGTTGGTGGCGTTTGCCAGCGCCGGCATTCACCGAGGGCTCGCCGTGATCAACCCTCCTTCGGGAGAATGGGTGGATGAGGACCAAGTGAAAATGTTGTTCAAACAAGCCGGTTTGGCTGATTGGACCTTCGAGGAAAACGATGGAACCCATCTTAGGGAACGCATGTACGCGTTAATGGATGACATTCAACACGTGCTTGACGCCAATGCAGAAGCTCCTTTGGTGCTTCCTGTGGACCAGTATTTCAACGTCAAAGGCATTGGCTTGGTCGCCATCGGTTATGTGCAATCTGGAAAAGTCAAGGTTCACGACGAAGTGCTTTTGTTGCCGGCCGATGGCACGGGCAACGCAAAATCGCTCCAAGTGATGGACGATGATGTGGAGGTAGCCACCGCCGGAGACCGCGTTGGTCTTGCACTCCGCAACGCCAAAGAAGACCATCTGACGGGCAGCACCATCATCGTGCATCCGCCCGTTGAAGACAAACGCGCCAATGTATCCATACCGCTTGCCGTGGAGCAGCACGCCCGTTCTTCAATCCAGTTAACCACCTCTCCATTCCAAAAGCGGGTGTTAGCGGCAGGTGATGTAATTCACGCCAGCGTTGACCTTCAGTTTGTTGTGGGCCGCGTGACCGAAGCCAAGGAAGGACATTTAGTGGTTGATTGGGACCAACCATTGTTCATTCGCAAAGACAATCCTCCTTCGGTGTTAATCGCTCAATTGGATTCAAAACCACGCATCATGGGCTCGGCCGTCGTTGGTCTTCTCGACGGTTGACGGCGATGCGCGTGGTCTAGGAATTTACACGGGTGAACCCTAACCATCAGCGGTGGTTTGATAACCCCGTACGGCCGGCTCGGAATCGGGATGCGCGACATTGGACAGGAGACTGTACCAACCAGCGAGGCAGACAAGGAAATTTTCCTTGGTCTCCGGTTGGCAGAGCCTTCAGAACGGGTAAAAATCACCTTGGATGAGCGGATGCTGAGCATTGAGGGTAAGAAAAACGCCACGGTGGACATGCGACTTCATGCCATCAGCACCATGAAGCACCATTCCACCAATCTGGTCCCGGTTTGGTTGGTCATTCTCGGCCTGGCTTTGATGTGGATTGGATACCGAATCATGGTTCCCCCCATCTATCGATTCACCTCCATGGGAGCTGGAGGTGCCATCGTCATGGCTCGCCTCCTGACGAAGAAGCCGACGTTGACCATCCATGCTTCATCGGGAGACTCGCATGTGCTCTACGGAAACGAGCGCCTCCTCAACCGCTTGAGTTTCATGTTCCAGCACCTTGCGAACAACAACACGCTGGCCGAAGTCAGAACCAAGTTGGAGGCCATTGAAAGCGATTACAACCGAACATGGGAGGACGAAGACGTCAGCCCGGCACCAATCCTGCCCAATTTGCTTCAAGTTCCTCCCGCCGTTGACCGGTTCCTCGCTGAGGGCAATGTTGTGCCTGAAGGGCAGCTCGCCCTCGAACCCGAACCGGATTGGACACCAACCCTCGAACCCGAACCGGTTGCAGCGCCCTCTGTCCTTGGATTCATACCGAGTTTCCAACCGGTTCTTTCTGCACCTCAACACACAACCTACCCTCCCGACCATCGTCCAGCGCCACTTCAACACCCTGTGCTTATTCCTCAATCAACACCTCCGATGTACCAAGGGATGGTGGGTCAAGAGACCCCTGCTTTCCTACCATCGTTTATCAGCCAGGATGGCGTCCACATCCCCGGATTTCAAACGGACTCTGTCGAGGAGGAGGAACTGGATGTATTGGCACTTGACGCTGAGTTGATACAAGCGATCGATGCCGTGGTTGAAGTTGAACCAGAAGACGAACCTGCCTCCAATCCACCGGCCAACCCTCCACGCGCAACCATGCTCAAGCCAAGGGAACCAACCTCAATTGAGAAATCCTCCTTCCGTCCACGAAGGACGGATCGACTGGTCTCCCGTGAGCGGCGTCCCACAAGCATGCTTAGCCGAATTCGCGAAACATCCTCCGGGCTGCTTGAACGTGCGACGCAACTTGGTCGGCCACGCCCCTTTGCCACGACAGAAACCTCAGGGTTGCTCCGTGAGCAAGCCGCAGCCTCTTCACCTCAGCCCAGCCAGCATGTCATGGAGTCGCTCTCTCAAGACCAAGGAGGCGTGATGTCCCCTGAAGAAGCC
>CAXHAW010000313.1:0-2701 GCA_964014525.1 uncultured bacterium | reverse complement strand
CCCTCCACCACTTCGAACACGCCCAATATGCTGCTGCACTCGAAGGGTTCGACCGCTTCGTTCGCGCCCCCCTCATTGGTGACCATGCGTCGGGCGAAACGGAGCGCCTTCGCCGTGTCGAAGCGGAATACCGCGCAAGCCTGTGTGCGATCTACCTGTTTCACAAGGACGCCGTTTGGCGCATTGATGAATTCATCGCCCGACACCCAGAGTCCACCTGGGTACCCAAATTGCACTGGGAGCTGGGCAACTATCAGTACCGCAGAAAGAAATGGGGTTTGGCCCTCGACGCCTTTGCCCCCTTGAAGGCTCGCCGACTCAGCAAGGTCCAGCGCACCGAATTTTACTTCAAAAGGGGCCATGCCCGTTTCGAACAAAAAGAACGCGAGGCTGCACGCGGCGACCTGCTGAAGGTCACATCAAGCGCAGATGCAAGGCCAGAATTCCTAGAGGCAGCCCAATACTACCTGGCCCACATCGCTTATGCGGAGGAGCGACTCACCACCGCACTCACCGAATTTGAGGCCTTGTCCACAGTCGCGGCGTTTCGAAACGCTGTGCCGGTGTACATCGCCCAAATCCTGCACAAACTGGACCGACATGAGGACCTCGCTGAACAGATTCCAGTGTGGTTAGAAGGCGATTTGGACCTGCGAGAAAAGGACGAGATTGAACTGTCTCGGCTGTTGGGAACCGCCCTCTTTCATCTGGGGAAATGCAGCGATGCTGAATCCCACCTCGAATCAGCTTGGTCCGCCATGGACACCCGAAAAAAATCCCCAGGATTCAGTTATATCGTCGGGTCCTGCAGGCTACAGAACAACCACCCACAAGAGGCCATCCTCGCCCTGATGCGGGCCACAGGCGGCTCAGATCGGCTCGACCAGTACGCCACCCACGCCTTGGGCAGGGCCTACCTGGCCAACGACGAAAAGCCCAAAGCACAGGCAGCCTTTGCCCAGGCTGCAGCTTTTGATTTCGATTTAGAAGTGCGGGAGGACGCCTTGTTCAATCACGCCAAACTCGCCTTTGAAACGGATTTCAATCCATTCAACGACGCCATCGCCTCCTTTGAACAGTACTTGGAGGAGTATCCCGACAGCCCCCGACGGGATGAGGCCTATGGGTTCCTGCTAGACGTCTACCTCACCACCCGAAACCACGAAAGGGCTCTGGACGCGCTGGATCGAATCCAACGAAAGTCCCCTCAAGAGAAGCAAGCCTATCAGGGCCTTGCCTTCAACCACGGCGTGGACCTCTTTCGCTCTGGAAAGCACGGAGACGCGAATGCCTATTTCGCCAGAAGCCGAACCTTTCCCGAAAACAACACGCTTGCTGCGGAGAGCCACTTTTGGCAAGGGGAAATTGCGATGAAGGCTGGCCAGGACGCCGTCGCCCTCAGCCACTACCGGGCCTTTCTCAATGCACCCGGCGCATTCGACTCACCCTTGTATGATGAAGGCGAGTATGGCGCTGCGTATGCCCTCTTCAGACAACGGAAGTACCGGGACGCGCAGGTTGGATTCCGAAAGTATGTCGATGCCACAGCAACTGGCGGTGGACAAGACGGCCATCGGGCAGATGCCCTGCTCCGCATTGGAGACTGCTTCTACATCGACAAGGATTACCCCCGGGCGGTAGACGCCTATGATCGAGCCCTGGCATCCCAAACGACCCAACCCCAATATGCAGGGTTCCAAAGGGCGCGTTGTCTCGGACTCCACGGTCAGCTCGGTCCTTCTGTGACCGGCTTGAACCAACTGCTCGAGGACTTCCCAGAGACCACCTTCAAAGGCGACGCGCTCACGGCCATTGGCAAGGCAGAAATCGAACGGGACCAAATGCTCAACGCCAAGGGCGCCTTTGAACAGATTCGTCAAGAACTGCCTGGCAGTGCTTATGCCAAAAACGCCCTGGTGGACCTGGCACTCATTGCTGTCAAACAAGGCCGACCAGACGATGCCCTCAATTACTGGAACACCATCTCGACCACCTACCCTGATGACGACGTCACCAAAGACGCCTTTTTGCTGGTAGAGCCCCTCCTGGTGGAGCGCGGACAACTCGATGAACTGCCGGAAATCGTGGGCCTCTCCGAGAACGACATCGCAGAGAAAACCTACGCTGCAGCCCAAGACATGGCCCTGTCCGGCCGGTGCAGTGACGCCATGCCCAAGCTGGAAGCCTTTCTCCAAAAGCATCCAGAGAGCGTCCGCGTGATCTCCGCCCAATTCCACCTCGGCCAGTGTCAATTCGAATCGGGCCTCCTTGCCGAGGCCATGTCCACACTCGAGTCCGTGATCGAGGCGCCCCTCAGCGACTACCACGAATCGGCGCTCGTCCTCGCCGCCACCTTGCGGTACAACCGAGACGATTGGACTGAGGCACTCGCCCATTACCAACGCTTAGAAACTGTTGCCACCCTCAAGCGTCATGTATTGGAGGCACGCATCGGCATCATGCGGTGCAGCCGAGCGTTGGGAGATGGCGAGACCGTCTTGGCCTATGTGGCGCCGATTTTAGCGGACTCCGAGACCCCCGCAGACATCGTTTTGGCAGCCCGATACAACCGGGCGCTCCTGCTTCTCGACCGCTCCCCTCAGGACGCCAAGCCGGACCTCGAGTGGCTCTCTGAAGATGGCCCGCATGCAGAAGAAGCCAGTCACCACTTGTCTGCTTTGACACTCGAATCTGGCAATGC
>CAXHAW010000312.1:0-2714 GCA_964014525.1 uncultured bacterium | reverse complement strand
AGATTCCGTGAAGTCTCGTGGGCTCGGAGATGTGTATAAGAGACAGTTTCTCCTCGGGGCCCCAGTCCCCACGCGGGAGGATCCATGATGATTAAATTGTACTGGTTTTCTCGGCGCAGCTCTCGCTCCACAAACCGCATCGCGTCTTCCACGCACCATCGAATGCCTTCGAGGCCCGATAGTTCCATGTTGATTCTGGTCCAGGTCACCACCTGCTTGATGGCGTCGACATGCGTCACGTCCGCCCCGGTGGCGCGAGCGGCGAGAGATGCGCCCCCAGTGTAGGCAAAGAGGTTGAGCACGCGCTTGCCAGGGCCGAGGTGTGGCAGCATCCATCGCCAATTGGCGGCCTGTTCAGGAAAGAGCCCCACGTGTTTGAATCGGGTCATTTCTAGGGAGAAGTGAAGGTTCCGGCCCTGCATCAGAGGATAGCGAACCTCCCAATTTTCCGGCACGCTCTGGTGGGGCTCCCAATGGCCTTTTGTTCGTCCCGTAGGAACAAACTCTGCAGCTGACATGCGGCGCCATTCCGATGCGTTCATTCCAAGGTCCCAAAGGGCTTTTGGTTCGGGGCGAATCAGCACAATGTCTCCAAAGCGCTCGAGCTTGCTGCCAGCGCCACTGTCGAGAAGTTCGTGGTCCTTCCACCCTTCTGGAAACCACCGGAACAGAGGAGGCACGGGTGTGGGATCTTCAGAATGAGCCATTGGAGCGGGAAGTTCGCAATGGAAAGGTCACAACTGTTGCTTTTCCCGGTCGAATCCGTGCTCGGGGTCGCGACCTTGTCGAAAATTGAGTCAGTCCATGGCCGGCAAACGCAAAGGAGGAGGCAAGAAAAAGAGTGGCGGTCGCAAGGCCGGTTCCGACGGGTTGGGCGGCAGTGGCCAGCGATTGAGTGGTGCCAGCCGTTACCTAGGGGACGTTTTGGAGATCTTTCGCAAGCTTCCTGGCCGCCCCATGAACGCCAGACAAGTGGCCAGCACCATGGGAATTGCGGACAGGGACATTCAGGACATGTTGCACGTCCTCATGCGCGAGCAGGCGGGCAAGGGCATTCTGGTGGAGGTCGGCCGGGGTCGATTTATGCTTCCCGAACAGGGCGGCAACCGACGGGATTTGGACAAAGGACACAAGAGGAGTGGCAAGGGTGCCGGTCGGGCCCAACACGGCGACATCGTCACAGGAACCATCCAAATCACGAAGTATGGCAAAGGTTTCGTGACGGTGCCAGGAAGGGACGAAGACATCATGCTTCCCAAAGGCAACACGGGAACCGCTTTCTGGGGAGACACAGTGGAAGTGGGGTGGATGAACCGTGGCCGGCGGAAGGTGCCGTATGTGGCCAGGGTGTTAAAACGGTCTCGAGAGTTGTATGTGGTCATGCTGCAGCCGGTCAAGGACTACGCATTCGGAATCCCTACCGACAAGAGGTTGCACCGGGATTTCCTCATTCCCGCGCGCTTTTTGCATGATGCACCCACGGATGTTAAGGTGGCCGTTAGGTTGCAAGATTGGGCGTCTCCGGACGATCCCCCCATCGCAGAGGTCGTGGAGGTTCTCGGTGCGCCTGGCGTGAACGAGGCTGAGATGCACGCCATCCTCTTGGAGTATGGATTGCCTTATCATTTTCCAGAAGATGTGACTTCCGAAGCCGAGGGCATCGCAAAGGAGCTTGACCCAAAGGAAATAGCGCGCCGCAGGGACATTCGTGACGTCACGACGTTCACCATTGACCCTGAGGATGCAAAGGATTTTGATGACGCCCTCAGCGTGCGTGATTTGGAGGGTGGTCATTTGGAGGTCGGGGTCCACATCGCAGACGTGACCCATTACGTCAGGCCGGGCAGCAGGATTGAAGAAGAGGCAGTGGAGCGCGCCACGAGTGTATACTTGGTGGACCGCACCATTCCCATGCTGCCAGAGGTGTTGTCCAATAACCTCTGTTCTCTCAGGCCCAATGAAGACCGGTATGCGTTTAGTGCCATTTTCGAATTGGACAAGGAGGGCGTTGTGGTCAAGGAGTGGTTTGGCCGCACGGTGATTCACTCCGACCGCAGATTCACTTACGCCGAGGCGCAGGAGCGCCTCGAAACGGGAGAGGGCGATCTCGCAGACGAGGTGAAGCGCCTCGACCTCCTCGCCAAGAAGATGCGCGCCCGAAGATTCAAGGCTGGGGGCATCGACTTCAACACCGAGGAGGTCCGGTTCCGTCTCGATAAGGAGGGCAAACCGGTAGAGGTGCTCATCAAGCGCATGCTTGATGCAAACCGGCTTATCGAAGACTTCATGCTGCTGGCCAATGTGAGGGTTGCGAAGTGGATCGCCGGCTGCAAAGGCCAGCGCCCACCGGGCGCTGTTTACCGCGTTCACGACTCTCCTGACCCAACCAAACTCAAGTCGCTGAGGCAATTTGTTGCGCAGTTTGGATACAAAATGCCGGAAACCGAACCGGGTCAGGCACACCGGGCCATCAGCCAACTGTTGAAGATGGCTGAGGGCAAGGACGAGGAACGCATTGTCAAGCAGATGGCCATCCGTTCCATGGCCAAGGCCGAGTACAGCACGGAGAACATTGGCCATTATGGCCTAGCCTTTGAGCACTACAGCCACTTCACCTCGCCAATTCGACGCTATCCAGACATGATGTTTCACCGCAGTCTGCAGCACTACTTAGACGTAAAATCCGCTCTGGACACCAAGGACCTGGATGGGAA
>CAXHAW010000311.1:0-2733 GCA_964014525.1 uncultured bacterium | reverse complement strand
GATTCCGTGAAGTCTCGTGGGCTCGGAGATGTGTATAAGAGACAGGTTGTTGCTTTAATTTCCGGCTTCCACCATGCTCTACTTTCGGACACCAAACACCGCCAACACTCTGGTTTTGTTGCTGGCGCTCCTGACTGCGGCCTCTGCACATGCCCAGCTGATTACCGACAACACCCTTGCACCGGAGACCGCCCTGCTTGACTACTTGCTGGGAGAAGGGGTTGAGGTCAGCAACATCACGTTCAGTGGAGACCTCAACCAAATTGGCAGCTTCGATGCAAGTGCCACCAACATCGCCATTCTGAATGGGGTCATGCTGGCCACGGGAGACATTGATGTGGCCATCGGGCCCAATGATATTGGCAGCGCCAGTTTGGGCGGCGGGAATGCGGGAGCTGGCGACGCCGACTTGACTGCATTGAGCACCTTCAATACAAACGATGCGGCCATCCTGGAATTCGACTTTGTCCCGTCTGGTGACTCCCTGATATTCAACTATATATTTGCTTCAGAAGAGTACAACGAATACGTCTGCGGCTCGGTAAATGACGCCTTTGGATTCTTTCTTTCCGGGCCTGGAATTGTCGGCCCTTACACTGACAATGCAGTCAATTTAGCCACCATTCCCAATCCCATTCTCGCAGGGCAATCCATTCCGGTGACCATCAACTCCGTCAACAATGGACAACCGGGCGCATTCGGTACCGCCATCAACTGCAATCAGGTCTCCGAGCAATGGAACCTGAACACAGACTACTATGTCGACAATGAGAACAACGGAGACGCAACTTCCGTGCAGTATGATGGCTTTACCGTTGTACTGACCGCCGCAGCGCTGGTCCAATGCGGACAGACCTACCACATCAAGATTGCCATCGCCGATGCCGGAGATACCGCCTTTGACAGCGCCGTGTTCCTAGAGGGCGGCAGCTTCTCGTCCAACAGCGCCAACATCCAAGCTTCAGCGAGCATCGGAGGTGCGCCCGTATTTCTGGGGGACTCCGTCGTCGTAGAAGGCTGCAACGAAGCTGGATTCACTGTCATTCGGCCACTTTCAGAATTCGTGGACACCCTAGAATTGTCCGTGTTTGGCACAGCCCAATCCGGAGAAGACTTCGTGGCCATCGACACCACGGTCATCATGCAAGCCGGAGAAAGCGAGCAGGTGATTCCTTTGTTGGTCATCGATGACAACATCACGGAAGGACCTGAGACGGTCACCCTCGAGTATCTCTATGTGAACCTCTGTGGCGACACCACACTTGCCTCTGCCACCTTGATCATCCAAGACCCGGACCCTCTTTTGGTGCAAGTGCCCGACGAAGTCGCGCTCTGCCCTCCCGTCGAGGTTTCTGCGCTCGTGACCCAAGGCTACGCTCCCTTTACCTATGCTTGGAGCACCGGTGACACCACCACCACCATTACGTACGACGACCCCGAACCCACAACCATCACCCTGACGGTCACTGACGTTTGTGACGACTCCTTGGTTCTGCCTGTGGACTTGGTACCCCCAGCTGAATTAGATGTGCAAATCATCCAGCTCAACGACCCCTTTTGTCCGGGGGACCCCGTCCAATTGGGCACGGAGGTCCTGTCTGGAACGGGGGCCGTAACGTGGTCTTGGGCGGGCAATGTGGACAATGCCACAGGCGGCACTGCGAATGTGAGCCCCAGCACCAACGAGACCTTCACCGTGGACGCGGAAGACGCTTGTGGCCAAACCGATGAGGCAACATGGACCGTTCTCGTTCCTTCTTATGACCCTGTCGTGGCCTACGACATCGACCTGTGTCCCGGAGAATCTGCGGTTCTGGGAATCGAAGGGGGAACCCAGAGCTACACCTTTTCCGGTTTAGATGGTGTTCCGCTAAATGCAGCGGCGGATTCCAACGTCGTGTTCACGAATGAAACGGGCAGCATGTATGTGGATGATGTTCTGACCGTGACGGTCGTGGTGGTCACCGACGAGTGTGGACTCAGTGACCAAGCCGACGTGGACGTCGACATCTGCGAGATGATCATCCCCAATGTCTTCACCCCCAACGGAGACAACAAAAACGATGAGTTCTACATCGAATGTCTTGAATGCTATGCTGGCAGCGACCTTCGAATCACCAACCGATGGGGGAACGAAGTCTATTTCAGTATCGACTACACCGGTCAGTGGGACGGTGAAGGCTGCGCAGACGGCACCTATTACTATCAATTCGACCGCAGTGACGGGGCTCGATTCACTGGTTCGGTGCAGATCCTGAGGGTGCGACAGTGATCTAATTCGCCGACATAAGCGACGCTTTGTACAGATCAGAGCAGGCTCCCTCCGGTCATCTCATCCGGGGTTTGAAGGCCCATGAGTTCGAGGAGGGTCGGCGCAACGTCGGCCAAAACCCCCTCCCGAATGGCATCCACACCTTCGGCCAAAACCACCACGGGGACCAGATTTGTCGTGTGAGCAGTATGTGGCGTGCCGTCTGGGTTCCGCGCAAGTTCAGCGTTTCCGTGATCAGCAATGACCAGAATAGAATAACCAGCTGATTGGCCGGCATTGAGAACCCGTTTTAGCTGAAGGTCTGTCTCCTCACATGCCGCAACCACCGCATCGAAAACCCCGGTGTGCCCCACCATATCTGGGTTGGCAAAATTGAGGCAGATGAAATCAGGTGGAGCGGGAGAACCAATGGCTTCGATGGCTGCATCAGCCACACCCGCAGCACTCATGGAGGGTTGAAG
>CAXHAW010000310.1:0-2743 GCA_964014525.1 uncultured bacterium | reverse complement strand
GATTCCGTGAAGTCTCGTGGGCTCGGAGATGTGTATAAGAGACAGGCACTCTACCACATAAGTGCCAGATTCAAACAACTCTATCGAAGGGGAGCTTACCTCAATGCCATTCCAACGGACAACAGGGGCGTCAAAAGGTGCTGTTGCAACGGCCAAATCACTGACACAAGCCGTCCCTTCAATCAAAATTTGAGCTGTTGTACTGCCCTCGATAAAAGAATAATCCGCGTTTGGGGCCAGGTTGTACCATACTTCTCGACCACCACCTCGCCAGCGAACCACAAGTGAATCAACCTTTGTTGCATCCGCCAGTCCAAAGTACCTCGTGCTTGTCTGTTGGGTCATAAAATCAGATCCAGCGCTCACGAATTGTTCCTGAACAACTCCACCAGCATGAACCTCCACCTCTGCGCCAATGGCCCAGCGATTGGTAGCGGTTCCGCAGAGGTGAACCGCAATGCGATTCGGTGGCAAGAGATCATCTGCCGTTGTGTTACGAAGAATCTGAACAAATGGCATGTTCCCAAATCCAATTACATCAGGTGCCAAATCCTGATTGATATCGCAAACCCCGACACAATACAATTGAGTCTGCTCATTGGGCCATTCAGCCTCAGTTAAATCCTCAAATCCGGCTTCTGGCAGAGCGTTGTGATAGTAGTAATTGTCATAGGGGCTGGTGTTGGGGAATCTATAGGTTGCCACCATTAAATCACCCCACATGTCCCCATCTGCGTCCACAAAGCACGCACCCCAACTGTAGCGCATTCCGTCGACCCCCATTTGGGACGACTCATCTGAATATGCCCCGCCATTCCAGTCCAACAAAAGGTTGGGCTCGTCTTCTATGTTGGTGCAAAACAGCTCCATGAAACCATCGTTGTCAAAGTCACCAACGGTGGCTGTCATTCCGAAAATGCTCTGGGCCACCCCCAAATCGAGACCAATATCCACGAAAGATCCATCACCCATATTCTGGTACAGCGCATTGGGATAAATGTCTCGATCGTTGACCACCCAAAGGTCTTCATCACCGTCATGATCATAGTCAAACCAAATCGCCTGAAAACTGTGCTTCACGCCATTTCCAACCCCAGCGATGGCCGTGACATCCTCAAAAAAACCAAAACCATCGTTCTTGAAAAGGCGGTTCTCAGCTGTAGAACCCGACCCGTCATGGTAGAGACAGACATACACATCAAGATCCCCGTCCAAATCATAGTCAGCAATGGAAATGCCGCGACCCTCCCAATCTGAATTAATTGGCAGGCCCCGATCTTGTCCCTCCTCGATGAGGGTTTCCCCAGATCGCATGTACAACTCCATTCTCGAAAAACGCCGGGTCAACATTAAATCCAAATCCTCGTCTCCGTCGGCGTCAAACCAAGCCACACCCTGCGCTTGGTCCGTTCCCGGAATGGTGTGCACAAGGTCAAAGCCTCCATCTGGCAGTTGTGCATAGGCCACCACACTGCCGTCACTGTCGGCGAACGTCAAATCGTCCAAACCGTCCAAGTTGAAGTCCACCAAGCTCATGCCACACCCCAGCCAACTGGCCTGTGTGGTCGCCTCCAGCAGATATTCTGCGGTCATGTCCGTCCATTGGGCACAGGCTTCAAATGGACGAAAAGACATAACCATCATAACGACCCAAGGCAACAATCGAATGAAAGACGTCGTGTTAAGCACGCGGCCAAATTAAAGGACGCAAGAAACTACATGGTCAAGTGGGCTGAACTTCTGCAGTGAGGTCCCGCTCTTGCATTGCAGTGCAAATGGGTTCAAGCTCATCATAATCTCCATTCTTCACAGAGCACTTCCCCCTTGTGTGAACGATAATGGCACACTGCTCTGCTTGAAGGACTTCGTGCCCACAGTACGCCATCAGGCAATCTATGACATGGTCGAACGTATTGTGCTCGTCATTGTACAATACAATGTGCCAACCTTCAGCCACCGCCTCATCCAAGGCCACCTCCTCCTCAACGAGGGTTTCTTCGTCGAGTGCATTGATCCCGTTCCACAACATAATAGCAAAATTAATGGGTACAGCGGATGCTCATCATGATTGAAGCAAGACAGTCATAGCCCCAAATGAGCCTCTTGCACCGATTTTAGTCCAAAAGGGAACAAACCTCAAAAGACTGTGTTGTAAAATCGACATGGTAAGAAAACCCAGCATCCTCGTACTCGGAACCAACAATTCGGTTCAAGGCCCCGCTTCACTCTTAGAGGAATTGGGGTGTGACATTCGTACAGCGAACAAAGCGACAGAAGCTGCAGGCCTCTGTCTTTTTGCTCCACCGGACTTGATTATTGTGACAGCCAAATCCAATGGGTTTGAAGATTTTGTCTCTCAACTCAAATCGCAGAACAAATTGCAAGTTTTGGATTACGAGATGGCATTGGCTACGGGAGAGGTAGATCCAAATTCAGAAGGATTGGAAACAGCCGTCACGACGGCACTAGAAGAAATGGCTTCGAACCGAACCAAGGCTAAGCACTTTTTCACCAAGGTAGGAAACAAGCTCCGCCGGATCCACCTGCAAGATGTGAGGTTCATTGAAGTCGAAGGGAAATACAGTGCGATTCATGTCGGAGAGCGCAAATACAATGTCAAGGCGAGCTTGAAGGATTTGCTTTTGAAGCTCCCTCATGACGACTTTGTGCGGGTCAGCCGAAACTTCGTCATCAACATCGATCGTGTAACACACATTGACACCTTCCAATCTGTCTCTTATAC
>CAXHAW010000309.1:0-2744 GCA_964014525.1 uncultured bacterium | reverse complement strand
GGATCGTCGGCAGCGTCAGATGTGTATAAGAGACAGGCCAAAATGCTCAGAAGGTCCCCAGCAGAAACGAGACCATCTGAATTGAGGTCTCCAACACAGGCCGCCTCAAAACTGCACGTGCCATTGTCTCGGTCCGCATCGGGATTGAAATTCTCCGCTTCTGAATAGGTGCATCCGGCAATGGAACAACTCTCCCATTCGCAACTGAGGTCGTCGCGCTCGGCATGCGGCATGTAATTGCAAGCCGTGGGATACATGCAACCCGGCACTTCGCAAGACGCATTCCAATTGGGGTTCATCATCGGATTCGACAGGTTCTCTGAACCCACCCAAACCTGACTGCAATCCGTTTCGCCCACATAGCTCACCTCGTGGGTCACAGGGTCGTAGCAAAACGGCTGCTGACACTCCGCGCAGTCGTCTTCGACACCACATGTGCCGTCGTCCTCGGTCGCCAACCAACTGAAGTTGCATGCCGTTGGGTCGGTGCATCCAAGGACGCTCGTGCAGGAGGCGTTCCAATACGGATTGCCAGGATCATTGGGAAGCACCACGATCTCAGTGGGACCTGCCACCGCATCGGCAGCCACGTCCACGAACTCAACCGTGTGCAAGATGAAGTCGTAGATGTACGCCTGCTGGCAAACGCCGCAGGTGTCCACCATGGCACTGCCATTCGCCACACCGTTGCAATCCGCACATGTGCTGTTCCAATTGGGGTTCATCATCGGATTCGACAGGTTCTCTGAACCCACCCAAACCTGACTGCAATCCGTTTCGCCCACATAGCTCACCTCGTGGGTCACAGGGTCGTAGCAAAACGGCTGCTGACACTCCGCGCAGTCGTCTTCGACACCACATGTGCCGTCGTCCTCGGTCGCCAACCAACTGAAGTTGCATGCCGTTGGGTCGGTGCATCCAAGGACGCTCGTGCACGAGGCGTTCCAGTAAGGGTTGAATATGTCGTCGGGCAGCACCACAATCTCGGTCGGACCGGGAACTGCATCGGCAGCCACATCCACGAACTGGACCGTGTGCAACACCATATCGTATATGTATGCCAACTGACAATCGCCACAGTCGTCCACCATGGCACTGCCACCAATCACCCCATTACAATCAGCGGTCTGGCCGAATGAAAAGAATGGAGTCGTGAGGGCCAAGGCCAGCAAGGAGAACTTGAAGTGATTCATGATCGTGATTTGGCGCAAAGTTTTTTCCCTAATTCCGGGCAACACATACCACTTTCAGAGTATTATTTAGACCCATTCTAATTTACCGCGAAAAGGGGATGCTTGCCCTCAAAGAAGCCCGCTTTTTTTGCATCGTGAAGTCTCGCATTGATCCAGCCTTGTCTCGTTTGACATGGATTGCAGCTGCTCTCCTGTTGGCTTACCCAATGGCGTCGCACGGCTGGATGAAACTCAAGCCCCATTTCAACAATGAAAAGGCGACTCAAAGCGCCGAAATGGAGCGTGCAAAAACAGGGGACTTGTCCGAGGTCACCAATGCGCATGGAACAGCAGACACGAACGGTGCTGAGGCCATGGAAAACCCCACCGTGCAAAAGCGCCGAGGCTTCACCAGAGGAATGAAAGGAACGGGCTACCTCTGGGAGTTGATTGGTGTGCTTGAAATCCTGGGGGGCGCGATGCTTCTGATTCGGCCAATGCAGTTCCTAGGCAGTGTGATCCTTTGGCCCATCACCCTCAATGTTTTCCTGTTTCACGCAGTGTTAGAACCAGAAGAGATGGGCGAACTCATCTTCACCTCTTGTATGATGGTGGCCAATACTGCTTTGCTGTTTCGCTATTGGCCCAAATGGCGTCATTTGCTCTTCATACCCAAAACCCAATCATGAAATTCACTCACCTCATCCTCGCCGGGTTGATTGCATTGCCTGTTGCAGTGTCTGCCCAATCCAAGGCTGACTCCGATGCCATCCTCGACATGTGTGGCTGCTACGCCATCACCTTTGAGTTTGCGGAGACCTTTACCTCCGACACCAACTACACCTTTCGCGACAACTACACAGCGGCAGCAACAGAATGGGTGCAGCCTGTCGAAGTGGCCAAAGGGCACATCGTTCTGCAGCACCTCCTGACCATGGGTGGTTACGTCGTGAAGCACTGGAGACAGGATTGGGACTATCAGCCCGACCGGATGATGCAATACGAGCAAGACCGCACCTGGAACTTTGTCCCCGTGTCGAAGGAAGACAGCAAAAAGCGTTGGATGCAAAGCGTTTATCAAGTCGACGACAGCCCCCGCTACTCCGGAATTGGCACTTGGGTCCACGTCGATGGCAAACACTTCTGGGAGGCCGAGTCGCGCACGCCGCTTCCACGCCGAGAGTACACCAAGCGAAGTGACTACGACGTCATGGACCGACTCAACCGTCATGAAATCACAGCCGAAGGCTGGGTCCACGAGCAAGACAACCGAAAGGTGCAACTTCTAGACGAGGGTGAAAACGTCCTCGTTGAGGAAAAAGGCAGGAACGTCTACACGCGCATTCCCGACGAGAACTGCAAGCCCTCCATCGACTACTGGGCATCCAACGCCGACTTCTGGGATGGCATCCGCAGCAACTGGAACGCCATCTATGACAACAACATCACCCTCTCCCTTCACAACAAGGTGGATGGAAAGCGCCTCTACGAGTTGCTTTTTGAAATGCCAGAAAGCGGCGCCCAAGACCTGTCTCTTATACACATCTCCGAGCCCACGAGACTTCACGGAAT
>CAXHAW010000308.1:0-2747 GCA_964014525.1 uncultured bacterium | reverse complement strand
CCGGGGAAGTCAGTGGGATTCTCGCAGGTTACTACCAAGTGACCGCTTTGGATGCTGACGATTGTGCGAGCGACGAGGTGACGGTTATCGTCCGCTATGACGTGTGTTGTGACTGTGGGGTCAGCGACGAAGATGCCGACGGAATTTGTGACGACGAAGACAACTGTTTCGACAGGACGGCGTCCAACTTCAACGATCCGGCCAACACCCCTTGTGTCGAGGATTAAGTAAGGTTCGGATTTAGGCCAAAGGCCGACAGCGAGCACAGTTTGGATTTCGTTCGAGAGGGCGAAATCCGTGTTGTGAACGGTTGACGTCAAATGCACTTAGGAGGGGTCTTGCAGTTCATACCTTCGCAGTATGCTCGCATTGCGTAGAATCGAGAAGTCGTACCCTCTCGCCGGAGGTTTGTTGCCGGTGCTGAAGGGGATTGACCTCGACATCGAGCAGGGGGAAATGGTGGCCATCATGGGGTCGTCTGGTTCCGGTAAATCCACCCTGCTCAATGTGCTCGGGCTGCTCGATGGTTTCGATGGTGGGGGTTATGATTTGGATGGGGTCGACATGGCCGGTTTGTCCGAAAAACAAGCGGCCCGATACCGCAGCAAGTTCTTGGGGTTTGTCTTTCAATCGTTCAATTTGATCGCATTCAAAACGGCTTTGGAGAACGTGGCGCTGCCCTTGTTTTATCAAAAGGTGTCGCGCCGCGAGCGGCAGAAGCGCGCCATGGAGATGTTGGGCAAAATGGGCATGGACGACAGGGCCCATCACCTGCCATCTGAGTTGTCTGGGGGGCAGAAGCAGCGCGTGGCCATCGCCCGTGCTTTGATTACGTCACCGCGGGTGATTTTGGCAGACGAGCCGACAGGGGCATTGGACAGCACAACCTCCTCGGAGGTGATGGAGGTCCTCAGGGAGGTCAATGCCTCAGGCATCACCATCATCATCGTGACCCACGAAGCGGATATTGCTGCCAAGTGCGACCGGGTCATTCGGTTGCGGGATGGGGTCATCATAGAAGATGGTTTGAGCAGTGAGGTGGTTGAGCCCACCGCAAATGGAGCCGGCCCAGTCTGATGTTGAATCGCGAGACCTGGATTGAGATTGCCCACACCGTGACGGCCAACCCATTGCGGACGGCGTTGACGGGACTCTCGGTGGGCCTCGGTATCTTCATTTTGGTGGTCATGCAGGGCTTGGGATTTGGTCTGCAGAATGGGGTGCAACAGGACTTTGGCGATGAGGCGAAAAACACCATCTGGGTCAGGACGGGAACCACGACCCTGGCATACCGTGGTCGCCAGCCGAACCGCTATGTTCAGCTTCACAATGACGATGAGGACCGCGTCACCGAGCAGGTGGTCGAGACGCCGGCTTCTTCTGGGCGGTTGCGGATGTGGGGCTCGGTGGTTCAGTACCAAGGAGAACAAGGCAACTACCCGATGGTGGGTGTGGAACCGGACTTTGATGACCTTGACCTGATCCCATTAACTGGAGGGCGTTGGCTGCATGCGGATGACCTTGCCATGGAATCCAAGGTGTGTGTGATTGGGGAGAATGTGATCAATGAGCTGTTCAAGGGCCGACCACCGATTGGGGAGTATATCCTGCTCAGGGGTGTCACCTTCCGCGTTGTGGGGCATTTTTCCAAGAATGGACGCTGGGGCAACAGCATGGTCTACGTTCCCTTGACCACCATGCAGCGCCTTTTTCAAGGCAATGATGAGTTGGGATCCATGGTGCTGTCCACGGGGGACGAAGACCTTGAAGGCTCCTCCGCCATGGTGGACGCCATTGACAGTGATTTGAGGCTCCGGTATGCGGTGCATCCAGAAGACCAGCGTGCGGTCAGGGTCCGGGACAATCAAGAGGACTTTGCCATGTTTGACCGGGTGTTCCGGGGCATTCGACTGTTCATTTGGATCATCGGCGGGTTCACATTGTTGGCCGGGGCCATCGGGGTGGCCAACATCATGGCCATCGTGGTCAAGGAGCGCACGGTTGAAATCGGTGTGCGGAAGGCGCTCGGCGCCACATCGGGAAGCATCCTGTCGCTCATCGTCATAGAGGCCATTTCCTTGACGCTTGTTTCCGGTGCTTTGGGGCTGATGGCAGGCGTGGCGATACTGAACTTGGCCGCGCCCTATGCGCAGCACGATTACTTCACCAACCCGGAAGTCAACCTTCGGGTGACGCTCACCGCGCTTATTGTGCTCGTGGTCGCCGGAGCATTGAGTGGCCTGTTTCCCGCACTGCGCGCAGTGCGCATCCGTCCCATTGAAGCCCTCCGCGACGAATGATGGGACTGGATCGAGACCGATTGATTGAACTCGTCCAGGTGGTTGTGCGGAATCCTTTGCGCGCATTTTTGTCGGCGCTTGGGGTTGGGTGGGGGCTTTTCATGATCATCATCACGGTGGGTGCGGCCCGCGGATTGGAGAATGGGGTCAAGGCGGACATGGGGAATGACGTGGCCAACAGCATGTTTGCTTGGACCAAGGGCACCAGCATTCCATACAAGGGGTACCAGCGCGGTCGGTCGTTGGAATTGGACATTGATGATGTGAAGTGGCTTCAGGCCAACACCCAGCACCTTGACCTTGTCTGTCCGGAAATTCAACTGGGGGGATGGCAGGGAACCAACAATGTCATCCGAGGCAAGGAGAGCGGCGCCTTTGATGTGAGCGGCGCGATCACAGAGTATCAGAACGTAAAGCCCATGAACATCACCAACGGGCGGTTCCTGA
>CAXHAW010000307.1:0-2773 GCA_964014525.1 uncultured bacterium | reverse complement strand
GTCCTTGAAACGACCGTCATACGCCTTGAGGATGGTGTTCTTGGTCGAGAGGTATAGGGGCCAGCCTTTGGCCAGCGCCTGGTTCATGCAACTGCGGGCAAAGCCGTAGATGCTCTCGTCGGTGTTGTACATGCTCATGGCCACGCCGCCGTCTCCTTCGAAGTTGAAGACCTCCCATTCCGTGGGGGCCCCTCCCCCTTCGGGAATGAACGTCATGGTGAGTTTGCCCTTGCCCTTGATCACCGCATCCGTGGCCTTGTATTGGTCACCGAACGCGTGACGGCCAATGCAAATCGGCTGCGTCCATCCCGGAACCAACCTCGGCACGTTCTTCATGATGATGGGCTCACGGAAGACCGTGCCCCCAATGATGTTGCGAAGGGTCCCATTGGGGCTGCGCCACATCTTCTTGAGCCCGAACTCCTCCACCCGCTGTTCATCCGGCGTGATGGTCGCACACTTGATGCCCACACTGTGCTTTTTGATGGCCTCAGCGGCATCCACTGTGATTTGGTCATCCGTCTCGTCCCGCTTCTCGATACCGAGATCATAGTAGAGCAATTCAATGTCGAGGTAAGGCAGGATCAACCTGTCCTTGATGAATTGCCAGATGATCCGGGTCATCTCATCGCCATCGAGCTCGACGACGGGGTTGTGCACCTTGATTTTGTCCATTTCAGAGGAGTTAATTCCTGTTGCAGGGTGCACGAAAATAGACCCGACCGCAGTGCGCGGTCAAGTCGTGTCTTTTCTACACGCCCGAACAGGCTTGAAAATCAAGCGAGCTCGCGCGTGCTGAAGTAGAAGCTGCCCTCGATGGCCGCATTCTCATCGCTGTCACTTCCATGAACAGCATTGGCTGCAATGCTCTCGGCAAAGTCAGCGCGAATGGTACCGGGCGCAGCCTCCGCTGGATTGGTGGCGCCAATGAGCGTGCGGAAATCCGCCACGGCATTGTCCTTTTCGAGAATGGCAGCAACAATGGGGCCGCTGCTCATGTACTCGGTGAGATCTCCGTAAAACGGACGCTCGCTGTGCACAGCATAGAACGCCTGGGCATCTTCAATGGTGAGTTGGGTCCACTTCATCGCCTTGATGGAGAATCCAGCGTCGATGATGCGGTCGATGATCTTTCCAGTGTGTCCGGCGCCTGTGGCGTCGGGCTTGATCATGGTAAACGTGCGGTTGGTGGCCATGGGACTCTGATTTTGGGCGGTTTCGCGGCGCAAAAATAGCGCAGGAGCCTACAATCAGATCCGATGACGATTTTTGACCCATGTTCATCCCACCACAACTCCGCCCCTGGGTCAGCTTGTTTGCCTTGGCCATGACCACAGGCACCAGTTGCGCGCAGCCCATCCAAACGTGGCGACTCGGCGCCGATGAAGACACCCCAGCCTCCCCGCTCGGCGGCATCGTGCTCTCCGGCGGCGCCGGAGAAGTGGACCCCGCCATGCAATGGTTCCTGCAGCGCGCCAATGGCGGCGACGTCCTCATCCTGCGAACCAGCGGTTCGGATGGATACCAAGATTACTTCTACAACGAACTCGGGGTCGACGTCGCCAGCGTGGAAACCATCAAGTTCACCGCCCCCTCCGCTGCGTCAGCGGATTACGTCATCCAACGGTTGGCAGAAGCCGACGCCGTCTGGCTGGCCGGAGGCAACCAAAGCACCTACGTCAACTATTGGCAAGACACACCCGTAGAAGACGGACTCCATGCGCTGGTGGCCCGCGGCGGCGCCATCGGGGGAATCTCTGCTGGCTTGGCCGTGCTCGGCGGTGGGTATTTCGCTGCAGGAAATGGCACAGTGTACAGTGATGAGGCCTTGGCCAACCCTTACGACGACGATGTCGACGTGCGCTACGGCGACTTCCTGAACCTCCCGCACCTCTCCGGTGTGATCACCGACTCTCATTTTGACGATCCCGATCGGCGTGGTCGACTTCTGACCTTCTTGGCAAGGCTCACAGTAGACTACGACATCGCAATGCCAAGGGCCATCGCATGCAATGAATACGTCGCCGTGGCCATTCAACCCGACGGGCTGGCCAAGGTGTGGGGCGAGTGGCCCGATTATGAAGAGTACGCCTACTTCGTTCGCCCCGATTGCGAAAGCCTGTCCTCTGGCAGCGGACCCGTTCCCGAAGTCTGTGCCGAGGGCGTCCCGCTCACTTGGGGCATCTCCCCCGAGGCCAACGGGGACGAAGACGGCCATGGCGGCCTCCTCGCCGCCAAGGTTCCCGCCGGATACAGCGGCGCTGTGGCGTTTGACCTGAACACGTGGACTCCGCTTGGCGATGTGCAATGGGAGCGATGGACAGCGGATGGCGAAGGCAACGTCCACAGCGGCCCAATCCCAGCAGACGAAAGCCCAGAAAACAACCCTGAATGCGGACTGAACCTCACAAACGTGGACTCCCAGTCCCATGATGCCCAAGAAGAACAAAAGCTGGAACTGGTCCTCACAGAGGACCATGCTTGGTTCATTCACTCGCACCACCACTCGCCCCTCTTGGGTCAACTGTTTGCAGCCAATGGCCAAATCGTGCGAAGCCTGACGTTGAATCCGGGGGCTCAACCGTTGCTCCTTCCAGAAAATGCCCAAAGCCCATTCATTCTTCGAACAGAGAAGGGCACACTGCGCATTCCTTCCCTCAGATGAACCGTATTTTCGCGACATGACCGGATCCCCTGCCACACGTCCCGCCTCTTCCGCCGAGGCCATGGAGTTGGAAAACCGCTATGGTGCCCACAACTACCACCCACTCCC
>CAXHAW010000306.1:0-2776 GCA_964014525.1 uncultured bacterium | reverse complement strand
ACCGACTTGGGGCATTCAATTTCATCCGGAGGTCTATCACAGCGAAGAAGGCTTGACCCTTCTCCGCAATTTCGTGCACTCCATTTGCGCTTGTTCTGCGGATTGGACGCCGGCTCATTTTGTCGATACGACTGTCGCAGACCTAAAAGAGAAGTTGGGCGACGAGCGTGTTGTGCTGGGACTCAGTGGTGGAGTGGATTCGAGTGTGGCCGCGATGCTGCTTCATCGGGCAATCGGAGACAAACTCCATTGCATTTTCGTGGACAACGGGTTGCTTCGAAAGCATGAATTCGAAGAGGTTCTCGAGGGGTATGAAGGCATGGGGCTCAGTGTCAAAGGCGTGCGGGCTGCCGATCAATTCTACTCCGCATTGGCGGGCGTGACTGATCCAGAGGGCAAACGCAAGGCCATCGGTGCCACCTTCATCGACGTTTTCGATCACGAAAGCGGATTGTTGGAGGATGTGAAATGGCTTGGTCAGGGCACGATTTATCCAGACGTAATTGAGAGTGTCTCCGCCACAGGTGGTCCCAGCGCCACAATTAAAAGTCACCACAACGTCGGTGGCTTACCTGACTACATGAAACTGGAAGTGGTCGAGCCATTGCGCATGCTGTTTAAAGATGAGGTGCGTCGCGTCGGGCGCGAAATGGGCATCGATGCCAAGCTCCTCGGTCGCCACCCCTTCCCTGGCCCCGGACTCGGCATCCGCATCCTCGGCGAGGTGAATGCGCAGAATGTAAAGCTCCTTCAAGACGCTGATCGCATCTGGGTGGACAAACTGCGTGAGCATGGACACTATGACCGCGTTTGGCAGGCGGGGACGATTTTGCTTCCGGTGCAGAGCGTCGGCGTCATGGGAGACGAGCGGACCTACGAGCAGGCTGTGGCCTTGCGCGCAGTCAGCTCCACCGATGGGATGACCGCAGACTGGGTGGACTTCCCGCATGCTTTTCTTGCAGAGGTGTCCAATGCGATCATCAACAAGGTCCGCGGCATCAATCGGGTGGTGTATGACATTTCATCAAAGCCTCCGGCAACCATCGAATGGGAGTGATGCGCAACGCCCTTCGGATTCTCTTCGCTGCGGCGTGGATGATGATCGCCGACTTGGGTTGGGCGCAGGAGGAGCGCGTGCACACCGTTCAGCGAAAGGAAACGGTGTACGGTATTGCCCGCCAGTATGGCGTTGACCTCAATCGGTTGTTTGACCTCAATCGATGGGCGGAAGAGGGCATCAGCAAGGGAGATGTCCTTCGGGTTCCCTCTGCGTCTGATGGGGGAGAAAACGGCCAGCCTCAAGTGCCAGAGTCGCCTTTGAATCTCCCACATGAGGACGAGGGCATTCCGACTGCCTCTGCCACGTCGGTAGCGTCAGAAGAAATTACCACCCAGGAAGTATTGAAGGCGCGTCCGGTTCCCGCGCATTGGCCTGGGGATACCATTCGGATTGCGGTCATGTTGCCATTTTCCGCCGGACAAGACAGCTTAGAAAGGCAAGCAACGCGGTTGCGGGACATCGCTCTGGATTGTGCGTCGGGTGTTCGACTGGCTTTGGATTCAGGCCGGTGGTTGGGAGCGAATTTGGATGTTCGTTTCCTTGATACTGGACGTGACACGGCTGGAGCGATGCTGTGCGGGCCCGAGGACCTTCAGTTCAATGGCCATGATGTGGACATCGCGGTGGGCCCGTTGAAGCGCAATGCGATGAAGCAGGTTCGCAGTTGGCCGGGAATGGCTGATGCTGTTCATCTGGCGCTGACAGACCTTGGTTCGCCGCTGGTGATGGGCGCTCCCGGGCTGTTGTATCCTTATTCCCAGCGGGAAAGCACCATGGCCCTTTTGGCCGAGCACATTGCCCTCGGCCATCCTGGTGAGCGGGTGATGATGCTCGCCACAGGAGACATTCGCAATATTCAGGCAGAAGATGCATTCCGGTCCGGTTGGAACAAGGTGGAGAAAGACAGTTTGACCACGCTTGTTGAGGTGCAAGTCACGGCTCGTGGATTGGGTTCGTTGCGGGATTCCTTGAGTGATGTGAGGCGAAACATACTCGTCGCTCCGGGCGGCAAGGCCAGTCGATCCTTTGCCGGGGTTCTTCAGACGGAGATTCAGCTTGGGGACACCATGGATTTCCTTCTTTATGCTGACGGGAGTTGGCTGGATTTTGAGTTTTTGGATCCCTTACTTCGCGATCGGGTCCGAATGACGGTGGTCGATGGGACGGGAAGTCGAGCAGACTCCTCTGCGCAAGGTCAAATAGGGGACTCTTTGTTTATGGCCCGATCAAGGAGGATGGCGGTTTTGCGGGGAGCTGATGTTGGCCAGTATGGCTGGTTGTCACACGATCTTCTGCGCAACGCCCTGCTTTGGACAGCTGGGCACGGTCGCAGCTGGCCTGCGAGGCTGGCCGCTGGGAAACCTTTGCTTATGCCGCGGAGGGATTCAGGGAGTGTCCTGTATCGGTTCGCTTGGGGAGCGCCTTTTGGAGAAGGTTCTGGTTTGGTCAACAAGGCGGCTCGGCTGCTTCGACAAGAAGACCTTCGGTGGATTGAAATCGACCTTGATGACTGATCACATTATCGCAGGGGCAAGGGATGCCTTTCGACGCATCCAAGACGAGCAGGTTTCGGCTCTAGCGGCCTTTGACGGTCAACTGAGTCAAATTCGTGACACTTGGGATCGTCCGGGAGGTGGGGGTGGAGACACCCGTATCCTCCAAGGTGGCAGGGTCATCGAGAAAGGAGGGTTGAATTTTTCTGCCGTAGAAGGACCT
>CAXHAW010000305.1:0-2780 GCA_964014525.1 uncultured bacterium | reverse complement strand
TACACAGGTAGGATCGTCGGCAGCGTCAGATGTGTATAAGAGACAGGGCCTGTTTTGACCTGACCCCAGCGGTCCTCCGCCCATTGGGCCGGATCCAGAATAAACACAGGGATAATCGCAGTCGAAGCCTTGACAGCCGCATTCAATGCCGCATTGTCCGTTACTCTCAGGTCGTTCCTGAACCAAATGATACTCCGCATCGTCAGAGGTTTTCGAGGTTGGCCAAGACGGCATCTCCCCGCGTGAGCAACGCATTCTGTTTGTCAGGCGCCATCTTGTCCCAAGTGCGGTATGCCATGCCAATTCTTGGGTTTCGCTCCAACTTGGATCGGTTCCGCACATGGAAGTGCCAGTACAGGCTGTTCAATGGACATGCATTGTCGCCCGTCTTGTCCGCGGAGTCGTAACTGCACGTGCTGCAGTAAGGGCCCATTTTCTTCATGTAGTTCGCCGAGGCCGCATAGGGCTTGGTCCCCACTATTCCACCGTCCGCGAATTGGCTCATGCCGCGCGTGTTGGTGATTTCCACCCACTCAATGGCATCGAGGTAAATCCCGAGGTACCATTGGTCCACCTCATCCGGATGGATGCCCGCAAGCAGGGCAAAATTACCGGTCACCATCAAGCGCTGGATGTGGTGCGCATACCCGTACCTCAGACTCTGTCCAATGGCATGGCGCATGCAGGCCATCTTGGTTTTTCCCGTCCAAAACCACGATGGAAGGGGGTTCTCGGCCTCGAAAAAATTCAGCGTTGCGTACTCGGGCATGTGGGCCCAATAAATCCCCCTCATGTACTCTCTCCATCCCAGCACCTGCCGAATGAACCCCTCCACCTGCGTGATGTCCGCGTGATCGGGATCCTCCCGCCACCTGTCCTCCACCGCGCGAATGACCTCCATCGGAGAAATGAGTTTGGCGTTCATGCAAAACGAAATCCGGGCGTGGTACATGGACCAGAATTCGGGGTGCATGGCGTCTTGAAAATCACCAAACCGGGGCAGACAGGACTCCACGAAGTAATCCAGCATCTGAAGCCCCTCCGCCCTGGTGACAGGCCACAGAAAATGAGCAGCGTCGACCGTTCCAATGGTTTTGACGCCACATGCGTGCAGCATTGTCTCGAGCGCAGTGAGGTCGCGATCAAACTCCAGCGGCTCGACGGGACGATGTCCCTTGGGCAACTTCTTTCGGTTGGACGCATCGTAGTTCCATTTGCCCCCAGCCGGCTCCGGCCCCTTGAGGCCGTCCTCCATGAGAACATGGTGCGCCTTCCTCATCTTCCTGTAGAAAGACTCCATCAAGTATGTCTTCTTGCCCTTGAACTGTTGGGCAAGGTCTCCGCGCGACGTCAAAAAATGATGCGTATCAACAGCACTGGAATTCGCACCGAAATCAGCGGAAATAACCCTCAATTGTTCATCGAGACGAAACTCATCAGGAAGCTGGTATTCAAAACGTTGACACCCATATTTTGCCATGACCTTGCGGATGTTAGCCTCCAGTCCTTGGGTGTTCTCTCCATCGTCCAGAGCGAGGTAAACGACCTGGTGTCCCTCCCCCCTTCGCTCCTCAGAAAACGCCCGCATCGCAGCGAAAAAAGCCAATACCTTCTGGATGTGGTGCGGGGCATAATCCGTCTCCTGGCGCATCTCTGCCATCAGGTAAACGACGTCATCAGACACGGTTTCAAACCACGGATGAGCCGCATTCAGTTGGTCACCAAGAATCAATCGAAGCGTCTTCATGCACTGGTCGTTTTCGCAGTCCGGCGACATCGCTCACTGCAGTACTTCACCTCATCCCAACACCGTGCCCATTTCTTTCTCCAATCAAAGGGACGTCCACATTGGACACAGTCCTTTGATGGCAAGTGTGGTTTGCGGTGCACAGGAGAACAACACGAGACAACGCTCTCGGTTCATCCACTTTGGGCTACTTTGACACAGCAAATCACAACGCCATGTTTTCAAACCGCATCGGTTTTGGTCCCCGCTTGGGTGCCGCCCTTCTCGACATCGTCTTTACGATCCTGTTCTGCACCCCCATCCTGTTTTTTGGCGCCGGAGCAGGAATCGCAGCTGCGCTTGGCCTAGACTCCATGTTGGGAAGTGACGAGACAGAGGCCATGGCGCTCATCGGCCTGTCCGCGGGAATGATTGGCTCCATCGTTGTCTGCTCCCTTCTCGCTCTGGCCTACACCCTTGTCGAAGCCCTCACAGGCGCTTCCCCTGGCAAGCGGGTCATGGGGTTGCAGATCGCCAAGGCGGATGGAACCGCAGGAGATGTCTCACTTTATCTCTTGCGTTGGGCCCTCAAGAACAGCGGCAGCATCCTCAACTTCATTCTACCGGTCATCTCCAGCTTGGCAAGCCTCGCGTTTTTCTTCGGCTGTTTTGCAACCCTTGGTGAAAAGCGCCAAGCCCTTCACGACCTCATCGCCAAGTCAGCAGTGTACAAAAGCGCGGAAATCACTGGCTGATGTTGCCCCGCCCAAAGGCTAGCCTTTGAGCGCCTTGAGCTCCGCCCAACTGTACGGGGTGGGATGGGCGATTACCCTCGAGGGAACGTCTTGATTTGAAAGGAACTTCAGGACCAGTTCATTGAACAGGTCAGGCGCCTCAATGCTGCAGACGTGCCCGCAATTTTCAATGACCGCGAGGCGCATGTTTTTCTGAGCACGTGCAAACTTCTCTGCGGCACCGAAGAAGATGTGATCCTGCGACCCCATCACCACGAGGCCTCGTTTCTCGACCTTGCGCTCCACGTATTGCTTGATAA
>CAXHAW010000304.1:0-2793 GCA_964014525.1 uncultured bacterium | reverse complement strand
TCACCGCACTGTTTGCATTGGCCCCGCTGTGGGGCTGAACGTTGGCCCATTCGGCACCAAAGAGCTTGCACAGTCGCTGGCGGGCGATGTCCTCCACCTGGTCGACCACGTCACATCCACCGTAATACCGCTTGCCCGGGAGGCCTTCGGCGTACTTGTTGGTCAGAACGGACCCTTGGGCCTGCATGACCTGATCGCTCGCATAGTTTTCGGAAGCGATAAGCTCCACACCATGGGTTTGACGTTCATGCTCATTTTGGATGAGATCGGAAATGACGGTATCACGCATGTCAATGGGATTGGTGACCAAATTAAATGTCCCATTCCGCCTTCTCCCTTCTTCGTTGACAAAACGCGCATCCACGTGCATCAATCGCATTTCAGCACACCCAAGACGCCCAAAAAAGAGAATCCCCCACTCCAAAGCCTTCGCCTTGGAGCAGGGGATTCCAGATAAACCTTGACCTGCTTACTCGACCTCTACATGGAAGCCGGTGTGCATGTCGACTCCGGTGGCGTCGGCAGCCTCCAATTCAAAGTGGTATTCTCCCACTTCTGCATCGGCCGGAACTGCGACATCAACAGAAAAGTCGATGCTGGTCTCACCTGAAGCAGCAATCTCAGCCGACCAGACAACGGTCTCGTCACTCTCCCGGATGAGCAAAACTTCCGCCTCAGCGACTCCATCAGAATCGCCAACACTGCCTGTCACATTCACGGAGCTTCCGGGAGCCCAAACTGGCTCTCCCTCCCAATCGGCTGGGTTGACTCCATCTACGGTAGACAGCGTGAATTCGGGCAGGTGGTCATTCTCAACATGGACCTGGGTGATCACGTCTGCTGCGGCATTGCCTTCAGCGTCCACAACGGACACCACAAGATCCCAAATCCCGCGAGAAGTCATCGGCACATCGAATGTGAACTGCTCCTCAGACTTGGTGCCCTCAACAGAACGCGTCTCGAGCAACTCCCAATCCGTTCCGGAGTTGAGGGTGAACTCTTCCTCTTCGCCTTCCTCGTGCTCATGCCCTTCAGCGGAATGCAAGTCCCAGCGGACTTCGCCCAGGCCCTCATTGTCACAGAATGCGTCGTGTACGGTCACGGTAGTGCCGGCTTCGACTTCAATCTCATCGTTGAGAACACTGGGCAATCCAGTGAGGTTGTCCGAATCACAAATGGTCGGCAATTCGGTATCAGATGTGCCACAAGAAGCGAGGGCGGCGCTGGCCGCGATTGCGGCGATAAACGTATTGATTTTCATGGTATTGAATTGTATGAATTGAGTTTCTTCTTGAATGTTGGTCAGGAGCGGTCATCCAAACGCACCACGTCAAACGCGAGGCGGAAGGATGCCCACCGACCTTGGGTGACCAAGCCCAAAGTGCGGTACGCACTGACGTGGTCGAGCCACGCCAGGTTCATCAGGTTGTCCACATCAGCAGAAAGCGTCATTTGCTTTCTCCGGATCTGGAGTTCACATCCCCACAAGCTTGCACCCGGTGTGGCGCTTTCATTGCGGGCAGTTAGGTTGGCAGCAGCAATGGCACGGTGGCGAAGGCCAAAAGAGACCGTTTCTCCCAAGGGCCATTGGATTCCCGTTCGCACATCCAAAGGCGACGTAAATGGCAAGCCCAGGCCCGTTTCCAAGGCCCATTGACCCAAAACCGAGGCAGACGAGGACAGGCTCCCCTTGCCCAGCTTAATGTCGACTTCAATTTCACCCCCCGTGCGGAAGGCATCCAATGCTTCAAAGGCATATATCTGACCAGCGTGAACAATAGGAGCAAACCGAGCCGTCGGGGTCAAGTGAATGAATCCGTCATGCAATGCCGCAAATCCACGAACAGACCAACGACACCATCCTGCATCCCCATTGTCGAGAATGCCCAACATTGCTCTGATTTCGAAAGAGCGTTCTGGCCGCAAATCGGGATTGCCCTGCTCAAAACGAAACGTTCCATGGTGAATCCCGTTGGCGGCAAGCGAATAGCTATCTGGTGCACGGGAATAGGCCGTCGCAGTCCAATTGCCCTCCATCCGTTTTCCGAGATGAAAATTCCGGTTGAAGTGAAGTGACCCGCCAAGGACCGCGCGGTTCATGGCATAGGAACGGACGTCATCTCCCACGACCGCGCCATCCGATGCATAGAGTGGCTCCACATAACCATCGTGTGCCAAGTGCAGACCATCGGATCGAAATCCAATTCTGCCAAAGCGCAATTTCCGCTCGGCGATAAAGGAAAACCGGGTCCTGTTGTGGTTGGGAAGCAAAAACTCCCAACCCGAGGTTTGTCCATTGAGACGCTCAACTTGGATACCGAAGGCCCCGTGAATGCCCTCCCAACGGCTTTCGATAAAAGCATGACGCTCTTCCAATCTCAGACTGAGATCGGAATCAGGTTCGGGGCCATAACCATGGGCATGTGGAGGGGCGGACTCCACCCTCAGGTTGCGAGAAACAGACCATCGAATCGTGCGATCCAGCGCACCCGGACGGATCCATTTTCCACCCAACTGAATTCGCTGTGCTTGCTGATTTGGCAATTCCACAGTGTATCTGTCTCCATCACCCCTGAGTTCACTTTGAGTCGGAATTCCAATGATGCCAGGAAACAACCCCTGGAGGACATCGGAAGCGCGAAGGTCTAGTGAGAAACGGCCGAGGGTCTGGTCATCCCATCGCGCGCCGAAGACCAAGTGGCCTGCCCGGCCACCCGTATTTGGAAGTCGACCATCCGACAAATCGTAAACGCGGCCGATGTAACTGAACTCCGTTTGGGGCACGTTACGGTC
>CAXHAW010000303.1:0-2799 GCA_964014525.1 uncultured bacterium | reverse complement strand
ATGTCCCCGATACTCGATTGGAGAAGCTGGTCGAAATGGTCCAGCCACAGAATACCGTGCCCACCACGGTTGAAATAGTGGATATAGCGGGCTTGGTCAAGGGGGCGAGCAAGGGAGAGGGGCTCGGCAACAAGTTTCTGGCCAATATCCGCGAAACCCACGCCATCCTTCATGTTCTCCGCTGTTTTGAGGACGATAACATTGTGCATGTCGATGGGTCTGTGGACCCGATTAGGGACAAGGAGGTCATCGACACTGAGCTCCAGCTCAAGGATTTGGAAACTGTGGAGACCCGCATTCAAAAGGTGGCAAAACAGGCGTCCATTGGCGACAAGGAAGCCCGGAGGCAGATGGGGTTATATGAGCGTGTCAAGTCCGCGCTTGAACAGGGGATTTCGGCAAGGGCTGTTGATCGCGAAGACGGAGAGGAAGATGTGTTTCAGGAAATGCAGCTTTTGACTGGAAAGCCAGTGCTCTATGTCTGCAACGTAGAGGAGGATGCTGTGTTGGAAGGCAATGCTCACGTGGACAGTGTGAAGGCTATGGCCAAGGCAGAGGACGCAGAGACCATTTTGATAGGGGCAGCCATCGAGGCCGATATCGCTGAATTGGAAGACCAAGAGGAGCGGGACATGTTCCTTGCTGATTTGGGGCTGAAGGAAGCAGGTGTGGCAAAGTTGATTCGGTCCGCGTATGCGCTTTTGAACCTACAGACTTATTTCACCGCTGGAGAAAAAGAGGTGCGGGCGTGGACAGTCAAGGAAGGGAGCACGGCCCCACAGGCCGCCGGGGTCATCCATACCGATTTCGAAAAGGGCTTCATTCGTGCGGAGGTGATGAAATATGCGGACTTTGTGTCGCTTGGTAGCGAGCAGTCTGTGCGCGAAGCGGGAAAATTGAGCATCGAGGGCAAGGAATACGTGGTGGAGGATGGGGACATCATGCACTTTCGATTCAATGTCTGACTCCAATTTTTCCCTTTTTCTTTTTTGTGGGGGCTTCATTCTCTTTTCGGGTTGTCAGCCTCAACCAAAAGAGGCACATCCTGTGTCCTGTTGGTCCGAGGACGTGTCCCGAATCCAAGAGCGGATGTCAGCACAAGAAGCCGCCTGGAATGAGGGAGACCTTGAGGGCTTTATGGCCCCTTATTGGAAATCTGACAGTCTTCTGTTCGTGGGAAGCCGGGGACCATCTCGAGGGTGGTCGAAGACCCTAGCGAATTACCGGGAGTCGTACCCGGACAAGGGGGCCATGGGCACGCTCACCTTCGGGGTGCAAAGCACAGAACCTGCAGGTCTGGATCATGCACTGATGCTGGGCAGTTGGAGACTGGATCGCGCGGAGGGGTATGAACCGTTGTCTGGTTGGTTCAGTTTGGTTTGGCAAAGAAGAGATGGCGACTGGGTCATTGTGCGTGACCACAGCAGCTGATTCTGTCGCGCAGGGCTGAATCAACGGAAGACAAAAACGTCTTCGTTGGGTTTGTGCATGTAATAGGCTTCTCTTGCTAGGCGTTCCTTCGCATCGGGATCCATTGCCATGCGCTGCAGCTCAGTTTCGAGAGCACCGATGTTGGCCTGGTGCTCTGCAAGTCTGGATTCGATTCGGGTCCGCTCTTGGTGGGTGCGGACCATTCGGATGAGGTCTACATCTGCCAAGGTCAACATCCAGAGGAGGAAAAGCCCAGATGCAATCGCATATCGATTGGCGCTCCGGAGGCGGTCCACAATGTCATGAAGCCAATCGATCATCAGCCTTTGTCTTCTTCTGGTTCTGTATCGTCTGCGGTCTCCGGCGTCGTTTCATCTGTAGGAACCTCAGGTTCGATGTCCTTTTCCTCTGCCTCTTTTTCCTCGACCGCTTCCTCTGAGGGTGCAGCCTTAATGATGCGAATGGCAAGTTCGTCTTGCCCCTCCATGGCGTCACCTTCTATCCGGTCGCCTTTCTGGAGCTTGGCATTGATGATTTCTTCAGCCAGTGGATCTTCCAGATACTTTTGGAGGGCACGGCGAAGCGGCCTGGCTCCAAACTGTTCATCGTATCCTTTGTCGACGAGGAAGTCTTTTGCCGCATCGGTCAACGTGATGCCATATCCGAGATTGGCGATTCTTCCAAAGAGCTTGCTCAACTCGAGGTCGATAATGCGGTGGATGTCGTCGCGCTTGAGGCTATTGAAGACAATCACATCGTCGATTCGATTCAAGAATTCGGGGGCAAACGCACGCTTGAGCGCGTTTTGGATCACGCTGCGGCGGTCATCTCCGTCTTTTTCTTGCTTAGCTCCAGTAGAAAAGCCGACACCGGTTCCGAAATCCTGAAGCTGGCGAGCTCCGATGTTGGACGTCATGATGATGATGGTGTTGCGAAAGTCCACCCTTCGGCCAAGACTGTCGGTCAGTTGGCCGTCGTCCAATGCTTGCAACATGAGGTTGAATACATCTGGGTGGGCCTTTTCAATCTCGTCTAAAAGCACGATCGAGTAGGGCTTTCTGCGCACTTTCTCAGTGAGCTGTCCCCCTTCCTCATACCCCACGTATCCCGGAGGTGCTCCGACCAATCGGCTGACAGCAAACTTCTCCATGTACTCGGACATGTCGATACGAATCAGCGCTTCTTCAGAATCGAATAGGTTCCTGGCCAGTTCCTTCGCGAGTTGTGTTTTTCCAACGCCTGTTGGGCCGAGGAAGATGAAGCTTCCGACGGGTTTGTTGGGGTCTTTGAGGCCAGCTCGGTTGCGCTTGATGGCCCGGACCACCTGCCGGACGGCGGTGGGTTGTCCGATGACCCTTTCCGCCATGT
>CAXHAW010000302.1:0-2809 GCA_964014525.1 uncultured bacterium | reverse complement strand
CTATCAAGCCCCCATAAATCGTCAATCCGCCCAGGAAGTTCTGCAGCGAGGGCGCTCTGAAAAACGCAACTAGCTCCTCTGGATATTCCAACAGGTGAAACAACTTGGCGCCAGCCACACCGCCAATCGCAGCGGCCATCGTGATGGTGCCGGTTCGCTCCCACGGGTGAACCACGACGGTTTTCCGCTCCGGCGTTTCCAGCCTCTGTTTGACGTCTTCGCGCCAGCGCATCCACGCCATCAGTGCAGCACCAACAACCCCCAGAAGGGGATACCCGTCGCCACTAAATAGATGCTGCTGTGGCGGACCTGCACCACGGAACAAGTCGGAGGCATTGAGCAGCAACCACAGGACCTTCCAGCCGAGGAGAAATCCCAATACCGCGCTGGAAGCCCAAGCCATCGGCCCTTCTGCCTTTCCAACCCAAACCTCATTGGAGGTGGGCTTCAACAGCCCTTCATCTTCCTTGCGCTGGAGTTCACGGCGTAGCAAACCACTGGCCGCAACAAACGCCAGCGCCACCATGAGACCAAATGAATTCACAAGCTTGAGCGCAGCGAACTCTACGCCGAACAGATCTTGAAACAGGAAATACAGGTTGGGGTACACGGTGTGTGAATCTGCCGCCAAGTTAATCGGTGCGCAAGGTCCCTTGAACCCGCCCTCCACTGAATCCCCCCAGTACGGTATTCACGACGGTTCCCGGGGCCAGCTTGGCAGAACCCTCTACAGCAACCCGCACATATTCAGGGGTGTATCCCGACCGGCGCCCTGCATCGTCCACATCGGACTCGAGAAGTACCGGCCGAATCAACCCTTCAAAACGCGCGGCATGCGCCCATTGCTTCTTGATGCTCACTTGGGTCAAGACCTTGTTTCGCAGCTTCCGTTCGGGCATGGGCACCGAGCCTTGGATTCGCAACGCAGTGGTGTTGGGCCGTTCACTGTAAGTGAACACATGCAAGTAGGAGGCTGGGGCTTCTAGGAGGAAATCGCGTGTCCGGGAAAATTCGGCTTCAGTTTCTGCCGGAAAGCCAACGATGACATCAATTCCAATGCCCGCTTCAGGCATTCGGTCTGTGATGTGCGCCAACCTATCTCGGTATAGGTCTGTGCGATACCGACGCCTCATGGCGCTCAAAACCACATCGCTTCCGCTCTGAAGCGGAATATGAAAGTGGGGTTGAAACTTCTCCGAGTCCGCCACAAAATCAATCAGCGGCCCATCGAGCAAATTGGGCTCAATCGAACTGATCCGATATCGCTCAACAGAAGCCAACCCTTCATCTTCCTCGAGTGCGCGACAAAGCGCAAGAAAGGATTCATCACGGCCCTTTCCGAAATCCCCAATGTTGACCCCGGTTAAAACAATCTCCCGCGCACCTGCCTCGGCAGCCTTGCGCGCCTCTCTCAAGGTGGTTGATATGTCAGCACTTCTCGATCGGCCACGGGCCAATGGAATGGTACAGAATGCACAGAAGTAGTCGCATCCGTCCTGCACCTTGAGAAAACTCCTCGTTCGATCCCCGCTGCTCACCGCAGGGTGAAAGGCCCGCACTTCCCGGATTTCTCCCCTTTCCACAACGGTCTCAACACCCCCTTTTGACTTCTGAATTCGCTGCGACTCCAAATGCCCGGCAAGGTTGAATTTCTCTTGTGCGCCCAAGACGAGGTCCACGCCTTCAATCTCTGCAATTTCCTTCGGTTTAAGCTGAGCATAGCACCCAATGACTGCCACGAAGGAATCTGGATTTGCAGCCTTGGCCCGGCGCACAATGTTCCGGCACTTGGCATCGGCCTGGTCTGTAACACTGCATGTATTGACCACCACGACATCTGGACGGTCGTCCATGGCAACCTTGGCATAACCGGCCTCCGATAAACCGCGCAACAAGGCACTGGATTCCGAAAAATTTAGCTTACACCCAAGGGTTTCAAATGCGACACGACCGTGGTTCGCCATGGGACAAAATTACGCGGCAACTTTCTGGCTTGACCACTGTTATGTCTTTGTCCGGTAACACCTTCACTCTGTGTGTATCTTGTCGGCCTGCAAAACCCAAAAGGATGAACCCAACCCGCCTTTTCGCCTTCATGGCACTGATGTTGTTTCACGGCATCACACACTCACAATCATTTACCCTGTCCACCGACATGCTCGGTGACGCTTTCAACAGCGGAGGACCCATTGGCTTCATCGATATCGACAATGATGGCCTCGACGATGTTGTCTTGTTTGACCAAGGAGACGATGTCAACATCCTGTACCAAACCGCATCAGGTTTCAACAAGGTCCATTATGGCCAAGTCAGCACCGCCAACCAATGGGGCGCATGCATCGGCGACATGGACAACGATGGCTACAAGGACATTTTCGCTGGAGGCAGCTATGATGGTGTCCACTTGATGAGAATCGGTCCTGACGGCAACTACGAACTCGACGAGTTGGACAACGGCTCCATGTTCATGCAAGCCTGCAACATGGCCGATTTGGACAACGATGGCGTTCTGGACGCCTTTGGGTGTCACGATGACGCACTGAGCCGCATGTGGAAAGGGTCAGAAGCAGGAGTGCCATCCAATGATCAGGAACTCATGCCCCTGATGAGCTATGACTACAGTGATTATCCAAGCACGGATCACAGTGGAAACTACGGGACGGTCTTCAGCGATTTTGACAGCGACGGAGATGTCGATCTGTATATCGCAAAGTGCCGCCAATTCGTAAACAACGACCCGTACGACCCCCGTCGAGTCAACCAACTCTGGGTCAACGACGGTCAGGGGGGATGGACGGAAGAAGCCATG
>CAXHAW010000301.1:0-2814 GCA_964014525.1 uncultured bacterium | reverse complement strand
TTGATTCTCTTCTTCGCCCCCGACACATTCTGAGGAACACGCGATGGCCCGGAGGATCCAAGCCGACGTATCGCGTTCAATGCGCCATCAAACAGCCATCTGCGAGGGAAAAGCCCGGAGAATGATGTCCTGATAGCGCTGGCCATATTGCTCCATGCACCATTTGCGCAGCCTGAAAACATCCGAAGGCTCCAAGCGTTGAATGCTCTTGGTCAGTTCTTTTGCGAAAAGGTGTCGGTCAAAGCTGACCTTGGCCAAGATGCGCTGGCAGTATTCCAACATTTTCATTGAAGGTTGAATCACAGTTGCAAAAAACGTAGCGGCTGAAAGTATTCGTTTCAAGCCATGGTTCAAACGGGTCCGAGGCCCGAATCGTATCCCTAATGGCCCCCACATTGGGACAAGGGTTATTTTTGTGTTGTGGAGCAGCCTTTGCACAACCGATTGGACCGGGCTACCCTGGTTGACCAACTCGACCGGGACGGGCGCGAGCGAACCACGCTCAGCCTATACCGCTATGCGAAGGTGGAGAACCCAAACTTCCTTCGAGACCACCTTTTTGCCCAGTGGCAGCCCTTGGGTGTTCTGGGGCGAATCTATGTGAGTGGTGAGGGCATCAATGCCCAACTCAGTCTCCCCTCACAATGCCTCGACACGTTTCGGAACAGCCTGGAGGCAATCGACTGGCTGCAAGACGTGCGACTGAATATCGCCATCGAGGGAGACGACAAAAGCTTCCTCAAGTTGATCATCAAGGTGCGCGACAAAATTGTCGCCGACGGACTGGATGACGACACCTTCGATGTCACCGATTGCGGTCAACACGTGTCCGCTGAGGAATTCAATTCCCTGGCGGAAGAACCCGAGACCGTGGTGGTGGACATGCGCAACCACTACGAGAGCGAAGTCGGCCATTTCAAAGGCGCCATCCTTCCCGCTTCAGAAACCTTCAGGGATGAAATACAGGAAGTAGAGTCACTCCTGTCCGACAGAAAAGACAAGAACATCGTGCTGTATTGCACTGGTGGAATCCGATGTGAAAAGGCCAGTGCTTACCTGAAGCACAAGGGGTTTCCCAACGTCCACCAATTGGAGGGGGGCATCATTCAATACGTGAAACAGGTCCAAGCAAAAGGCCTAGACAACCGATTCCGCGGCGTCAACTTCGTATTTGACGAGCGCCTCGCGGAGCGTGTTTCCGATGAAGTCGTGGCAGAGTGCCATCACTGTGGCTCGTCAAGTGATGCCGTCACAAACTGCACCAACACCGCGTGCAACGTCTTGATGATACAATGCCCGGTATGCGCAGAGGAGATGCAGGGAACGTGCAGTTCTGAATGCCAAGATTTCCTGACCCTTTCACCAGAAGACCAAAAGGCCCAACGCACTGGAAAGCGCGCAAAAAACCGGACCTTCCGAAAGCCTGACGCAGCAAGTCAGGCGGAAGGCTGATCATCAACCCTTCCCGCTGTCCCGTTTCTCTTGGAGAAAATCAATGTTTCTCTTCAATCCCAAGTAACCGGTCCGTTGCAACGGGCTCTTTTTGAAAAGCGCATCAAAGGTTTCCTCCTTGAGGTCCACCCAATCTTTCCTGGTCATCTGAAGGAGTTCAGGGCTCGGCTCAAAAGCGGGCTCGCTGTGGGGTTTCGCTCGCCGATTCCAGGGACATGCTTCCTGGCACAGATCACAACCGAACATCCAATTGTCAAACTTTCCTGACATCGGTTCGGGCAAAGCGTCACGCAACTCAATGGTGAAGTAGCTGATGCAGCGGCTCCCGTCCACCACCTGTGGCCGAATGATGGCTTGTGTCGGACACACGTCCAGGCAGCGTGTGCAATGGCCACAGTGATCGGTAACAGGACCATCCACAGGCAAGTCCAAGTCCACCATGATTTCTCCAAGAAAGAAATGACTTCCCCCCTTCTGACTGAGCAGCAGTCCATTCTTGCCGATCCATCCAAGTCCTGACTTTGCCGCCCATGCGCGCTCCATAACAGGAGCAGAGTCCACAAAAACACGCCCGGCAATGTCCCCCCAATCCCGGCGCATCCACTTCAGCAACTCCTTGAGTTTCCATTTCACCACAAAGTGGTAGTCCTCTCCAAAAGCATATTGAGAGAGCCGAGGGGCTTCCGGGTCGGCCTGCTTCTTGTCCGTGTAATGATTAAACAGGAGGCTGATGACCGTCTTGGTTCCCGGCACCAACAACGTGGGGTCAAGCCGCTTGTCGAAGTTCCGCTCCATGTACCCCATTTGGCCGTGTTGTCCCTCGGACAACCAAGCGGCCAACCTCGGCTCCTCGGCGACCAGCCGCTCCGCCCGAGAAAACCCGACACCAGAAAAGCCCAATTCCTCAGCCCACCGGCGGATCTGCGCCACGCGCTCTTCTCCAATGTGTGCGGTGCGGCCCATCAGAATCAGCCACCATCAAACAGACCCCCTCCCGATGAGATGGCCCTCCCCAAGTGCTTGTAAGCCGCCTCCGTCGCCTGACGACCACGAGACGTCCTCATCAAAAACCCCTCTTGGATGAGAAAGGGCTCGTACACCTCCTCCAAGGTGCCCGCATTCTCCCCCACAGCCGTCGCAATGGTCGTAATGCCCACCGGGCCACCTTTGAATTTGTCTATGATGGTCTCCAAGATCCGGTTGTCCATCTCATCCAGACCTTTCCTGTCCACGTTTAAGGCATCCAGTGCATAACGGGTAATCTTCGGTTCAATGGTGCCGTCCCCTTTGATTTCGGCAAAATCACGCACCCGACGGACTGTCTCTTATACACATCTGACGCTGCCGACGATCCTACCTGTG
>CAXHAW010000300.1:0-2818 GCA_964014525.1 uncultured bacterium | reverse complement strand
GAGATTCCGTGAAGTCTCGTGGGCTCGGAGATGTGTATAAGAGACAGCAAAGCCAGCAACGCTGGAGGCGTCGCGACATCCGGACTCGAGATGTCGCAGAATAGCCTTCGCATGTCTTGGACAGCGGAAGAAGTTGATGGCCACCTGCAGCGCATCATGAAGGACATTCATGCCCAATGCGCTGAGCATGGTCGATTGAAGCATGGTTCCATTGATTATGTCCGAGGGGCGAACATTGCCGGCTTTGTCAAAGTGGCAGACGCCATGATTGACCAAGGGGTCGTCTAAGACAAGACGCCTGGTTTTGCCGGGACCCTACCTAAGACTGAGTTCCAGAAAATCCTACAAATCGTGCGAAGGAGACCCTCTATATACACCCTTCTTTGCCATCGGCGCCTTTGTCGCCGATAACCCCACGAGGCAAGCGTGGCAGGCAAGCAGCTTTGGTTGAGTAAATCGCCCTGGAAAAGTCCGGGGCGTTTTGGTTTATCCGCTTTTTGATTCAGAACCTGAAGAAGGTAGGCAGAGACTGACGCAAAGGGGGTTTTGATGTCCTACAGGCAACGAATTGGGCGGGGAGTACGTTTGATCTATCAATGGCAATCATTCAAGCCGTTGGTGCCACGAATCAAGCGTGGCAGGCAAGCAATTTGGTTAAGAGAAGCGCCCTTGAAACGTCCAGGGCGCTTCCATTTTGTCTCTTTTTTGGTGAGTCAGTCTTCCTTGGTTTCGGCGCAGAGTTCCACGAGGACCTTAGCCGAGTCTCCAGGGTGCAGGAATGCGATTCTCTTGCCGTCAGCACCGGGCTTGGGCCCCACCACCACTCGGTACCCCTTCTCAATTAATCGGTTGAGTTCCGAATCGAGATCATCCACATGGAATGCGACGTGATGGAGACCAGGTCCCCGCTTGGTCAGGTGTTTGGCAATGGCGCTGTCTTCTGATGTTGGAACCAGCAGTTCCACTTTTGATTCTCCTGCTCGAAAGAAGGAGGTCAGGACGGACTCACCTGTGACTTCCTCCTTTTTGTAGGATGCGCTGCCGAGGATGTCGCCAAAAATCCGCTCTGCCTCGTCCAGGTCTGCGACGGCAATACCGATGTGTTCGAGGCGCTTCATGAGGTTATGGTTGAAGGCAGTCTTTGCGCGGCCAGTTCGAGGGCGTGGCGTTCCACTTCGGTCCCGTCCCAAACGGAATCGATGTCCGGGCGGTCCATGACTTCCGCCATGATTCCGTCTTGTATGGCGCCCAGAGCAAGGGCTTCGGCATAGGGAAGGTGACTGAAGGTCACCATAGAGTAAAGTGGGATCCAGCGCGTGGGGTGTCGGTCTGTCAGGCGCCGTTCGATGCGTTTCTGAAGGAGAAACCGAGGATCACCCGTGCGGTCCCTCATCTCGACGAAGTTGCGCAGGGCTAAGTCGCCGATGGCATCGCCATTGGCCTTTCTGAGTTCAGTGAACTGGGACATGATTTCCCCCCACTTCCCTTGGGACGGTTTGCCACCATGGTCATCTAGCAAGTCAGCCAATACCCGTGCGTCTTCGAATCCACTGTTCATGCCCTGACCGTAAAATGGCACAATGGCATGAGCCGCATCGCCCATCAACAGGACGCGATCATCAATGTGCCAAGGATTACAGCGTGTGGTGACGAGGGAGCTGGTTGGGTTTGAGTTCCAGTCTTGATCGAAGTTGGGAACCCGATCGAGAACGTCGGGGAAATGCGAGTCGAAATAGGCCCTGGCCGATTGTGCGTCGGGGATTTCAGAAAAGCCATCAGGCCCAAGGAATGGGGCGAACAATGTGCACGTGAAGGTCTTGTCCGGGTTGGGCAGTGCCATCAGCATGAAGTGCCCTCTCGGCCAGATGTGAAGGGCTTCAGGGTCGATGGCAAACCCGCCCTCAGCATCGGGGGGCATCGCAATCTCCTTGTAACCGTGTTCGAGATAGGATTGGCTGAAGTCGAATCGGTCGGTCTTCATCATCCGCTGTCTAATAGCACTGAATGCGCCATCAGTGCCGAGGACGCGGCTGTGTTCTACTTGGCCTTTTTCTTCAAAGTCGAGTGTGACACCATCAGCATTGGACCTGAAATCGGACAGTCGATGTTCAAAATGGACATGCACACCACCCTTGGCTTCTGCTGCTTCGAGCAGGATGCGGTTCAATGGCCCACGCGCCACGCTGTAGATGCATTGGTCATGACCAAAACGCCCTTTTCCAGGCAGGCCATAGGGCTGATAAGTCAGCGTTCCATCCCGTCCGTGCATGCACCGGGCTTTGACCGGCATGGCAATGGCTCGAACCGCTTCTGCCGCTCCGGCTTTGTCCAGGGCGCGCCATCCCCTTTCACTTAAGGCAAGATTAATGGAACGGCCTGCGGCATCTCCCACCTTTCGGGGATCCTGACGTCGTTCATAGACGTGAACCTCGTGTCCTCGGTTCGCCATGAGCAGGGCGGTCAGACTGCCTACGAGTCCTGCGCCCACGACGGCCGTGCCGTTCACCGAATTCCTCATGCGTCGATGGCTTGGGCGAGATCGGCAATGAGGTCTTGCGCGTCTTCTATGCCGCAGCTGAGGCGAATCAAGCTGTCATTGATGCCCAAGGCGGCTCTCTGCTCCGCAGGCACTGAGGCATGGGTCATCAGGGCGGGATGCTCGATGAGACTCTCTACACCTCCGAGAGATTCTGCGAGGGCAAAAATTTGGGTGGATTCGCAGACTTTTCGCGAAGCAGCGAGGCTGTCGTCCACCAAGGTGAAGCTGATCATTCCGCCGAAATCGTTCATTTGTCGGGAAGCGACTTCGTGGTTTGGA
>CAXHAW010000299.1:0-2834 GCA_964014525.1 uncultured bacterium | reverse complement strand
ACACAGGTAGGATCGTCGGCAGCGTCAGATGTGTATAAGAGACAGGATTAGGCAAGCACGAAGGTCTGGTCTCCCCAAAGTATCCAAGGCGCGCACATGCGATTGGAAATCCGAACCGGCCCACCAATCAAACAGAAGTCCACCTTGAACGGGCAACCAATCTCCACGCGTCTTTGTGGCCCCTTCTGCACTGCCGACCCATTCGATGTCCACATAATCTCGAATGACCCCATTGAGCCAAACATCAGGGTTCTGGCACGCCAAGAGCCTCATGGACTCGGCGCCCCTTTCCAAGGCGGGCATCACCTCCTCAGCTGAGGCGATATCCACAGAAATCTGCCACGGTTCAGTAGACTGAATTCTGACCGATTCCACTGTCCGGAAGGGGTGATATGCGGGAATGCTGATTTCACCGCCATCCAGTTCGACGTGCGTTTTTGGAGACGCCTCCCCCCTCCATCCGGCTTCGACGGCTTCCTTCCAGGCCCTCCATCCTTCCGGCGTGCTGGATGATGTGGATTCCATGCCCCAAAGTTAAACGCGCAGGCGCGCTAATTTCGAAGCATGGACAGCACGATTGGCCCAGCAGAGCCTTCTGTGGACATCTCCGTCTTTGCCGCATCCGATATGCGCGTCGGCACCATTGTGGAAGCGAGTCCCTTCGAAGGGGCCCGGCGACCTGCTTACGTGCTTCAAATTGACTTCGGACTTCTCGGCATTTTGAAGTCCACAGCACAAATCACAGCGGACCACACGGCCGGCGAACTTTTGGGCAAGAAAATCGTCGCTGTGGTCAACCTACCACACAAGCAGGTGGGGCATCACACCAGCCGGTGCCTTGTTCTCGGCGCGGTACACGGCTCACACGTCGGTCTTCTTTCAGTGCCTGAAAATGTGCCCAATGGGACCCGAATTCGTTGATTTGATGGCATTGGAAACTCCATTTCGTCCCCTGCTCAACCGGGCCATCCTCTTGGATCGGGATGGTGTGATCAACCATGACCCGGGCGATTACACCACATCCGTGGATGAGTTTCATATTCTTCCCAGTGTGCTCATTACACTTCAAAAATGGAAGGCTGCCGGTTACAAGCTGATTCTCATCACCAACCAAGGGGGCATCGCCAAGGGGCGATATGGTCACAAAGCGGTCCATGCCATTCATGAAGTGCTTCGGGCTGCTTGCCGGGAGGCAGACGCCCCATTGGATGACATCTTCTACAGCCCACATCATCCCGATTTCGGTGCCAGTCTCAGTCGAAAACCAGGATCCCTCATGGTCGAAAAGGCCTTGGCAAAACACCGGCTTGACCCAGAAGCATGTTGGATGTTCGGAGACAAAGCGCGCGACATCGAGTGTGCACTTGGAGCCGGCGTCCGACATGGCATCCTCATGGAGCCCAATGCTCCCCTTGCGAATTGGGTCAGCCTGCCCCTGCTTGGACGGCCTTAACTTCGCTCAACGTGCCGCATCTCCTCCACAATGGCAAATTGCTCCCGGCATCCGCGGGATTGCCAATCCAAAACCGTGGCTTCCTCTTTGCCGACGGCATTTTTGAAACCATTCGAATCGCCCATGGAGAGCCCCTCTTTTTGGAGGACCATCACCAGCGAATGCGCGAAGGCCTGAAGGCACACAGGATTCATGCTCCTTTAGGGTTTACCCACGCCAGCATTAGACAGGACATCCGGACCTTGCTCGATGCCGATAACATAACCGGCGGGGCCCGTGTCCGCCTCACCCTCACCCGAAGCGGTGAAGGATTCTACACTCCCAAGGACAGTGCTCTGGATGTGGTCATGGTCGCCTCCCCCCTTCAAAACGAGGAGTATGTGCTCAATGAAAAGGGGTGGTCTACGGACATTTACCCCGAGATGAAGTGCACGCCGACCCATTTGTCTCGGTACAAAAACATCGCGTCCAATCTTTATGTACAGAGCGGAATTTGGGCAAAGGACAAGGGCCTTGACACTGCTTTGATTCAGAATGACAGAATGGGCATCATCGAGGGGACGTCCTCTAACCTTTTTCTCGTCTCTAATGGTGTTCTGTATACTCCGGGATTGGATTCTGGAGCTACGGCTGGCGTGCTCAGGACGCAGGTGATCAATTTGGCTCTGGCCTCTGGCATGAAGGTCTACGAGTGCAACTTGACTCCCCAAAACCTATTGGTCGCGGATGAAGTCTTTCTGTCCAATGTGATCCAAGGGCTTCGGTGGGTTGGCAGCTATCGGACCAAGCGCTACTTCAATGGGGCCACAACCGATTTGGTCAACCGGCTCAACCAATTGGTGGCCGACGGGGCTCAGACTTGAGCCGCCCTCGGGTCGACCCACCGGTATGCCGCGTCCGTCAATGCATTCACGCAGACAAAGACGAAACTGACAACCAAAACCCCGCCCATGACCACGGGAAGATCCTGCTGTTCAAGGGCATCAAAAAGAAGGAAACCGAGGCCCTTCCAGCCGAAGACGAACTCAACGAACACTGCCCCTGCTAGCAATTGAGCCAGCCAGCCACTTGCTGAGGTCAACACAGGATTCATTGCATTCCGTAACACATGGTGCCTGAGAACCTCCCAATCTGAAGCGCCAAAGGCCCGGGCAGTTTTCACGTGGGGCATGGCGAGAACATCAATAGCCGCTCCCCGCGTCAACTGTGCCAAGACGGCGAGTGGACGGATTCCCAAGGTCAGTGCTGGCAGAACCAAATGGCGCCAGCGAATCACGCGTTCACCTTGATCATCGAGATCCCATAGGCTCCCGGTCAAGGGCAGTCCAGTCCAAGTGCCCCATTGCCTGTCTCTTATACACATCTGACGCTGCCGACGATC
>CAXHAW010000298.1:0-2834 GCA_964014525.1 uncultured bacterium | reverse complement strand
ATCGTCACGTGCATGGGCGATCAGCATTTTGCCACCAAAGCCGCGCACAGCGGATTCAATAGAGAGCCCATGACGGTGGGTCATGAAGTCTTCGTAAAAGGACCAGTCATGATGGAGCCGTTGGCGTGTTCGGTGGTTGATGATTTCGCGCCTTCCGGATTCTCTCCAGGCTTCCAATTCTTCTCCGATGGGAAATCGAGATTCGAAATCAGCCACTGCTGCCCATGTGACCAGAAGGTCGACTCCATTAAGATTTTCACCTTTGAGCAGTCGGTCTGCCTCTTCTGCGGCCAGACAGGCGGTGCCCCCTCCGCGGCTGTGACCCACGACGCACAATGGCCGGTTGGATGACTGCTTTGATTCTTCCGTGCATCCCGGCGAGCGAAGTGCCCGCAGGACCTCAACAGCTTCATCGCGTTCTTTTGAATGCGTGTTGGCTGCGAATGCATCGAGGTCGGAGAATTTGGAAGGCCGGCCTGGGGTGGTCCCGTTGTGTGTGAAGTTGATTCGCAGAAACCGCCATCCTTCGGCTGCAAATCGATCGCCAACCAGTCCCCATGCCCCCCAGTCCATATAGCCCTTGTAGCCATGAAGAAAGAGCACGGTGCCAAGCGCATCCGATTCTGGGACGTGCCACTTCCCATGAATGTCCCTGCCAGTTGAACGCTGCAGCAAAAAGGGGTGGTGATGGACAGTCATGAATCGAATTTGGCCATCTGAAATGCAGTTTTCGCTGCGTCAGGGTGTTGAAATTGATAGCCATGTTCCATGATTCGATTGGACCGAATTCTCCTCCCCTCTTCTCTGGTTTCAACTGTTGTAGGGGTGTGGATAGCACCCGCAGCACTGTAGAATTCTGCGCGAGACTTCAATTCCGGTGCAGCCAGATTGAATGCGCCGGGTAATTGGCGCAGGCTGGTGTATTCGATTGCACCAAGAACATCGTCAAGGTGGACCACATTGATGGGGTCTGACGGTCTTGACAATGGCCGGTTTCGAAGAAATAAGCCGGGGTGTCGCCCGGGACCAAACAAGCCTCCAGCCCTGAGAATGGATGTGGTTTGGGGGTTAAACAGGGTTTCCAGGTCCAGAAGACAAACCCCGGAGTGAGGACTGATTCTCCGCACAGCATCGCCTTCATGGTAGGCGCCATCTCCGTCGGGATAGACACTGCTGCTGCTGATCAGCACGGTCCACTGCGCTTCTGCTGCCCTTTGAGCAGCGAGTTTGAATGCTTTGATTCCAGTTGATGGGGGCAGTGCCACGAGGAGGTTTTGGCAGGATGGCCATGTGTCGGGGAATGGGTCTTTAGAATCGAAAGGCATGGGCACGATGCCGGCCGCTTTCAGATTTGCTAAGGCTTCGGGTCGCCTTGCACTTCCCCAAGCTGTTTTTCCGCTTTTTTGACTTTGTCGGCCCCAAGCTGACCCCAGCCACCCGCATCCGAGGATTCCCCAGTCATACATTTTGTTCACATCCTGAGCCATCACGAGTGGCTAAATTAGCGGACTCCATTGCTCTTCTAGATGATTGATTTTCGCCTCCGCCATCGCATTGTCCAGGCCTTTCTGCCTGCGCTTTTCATTTTGCCATCTCTAGAAGGTGTCGAGGCACAGGCGGATCCGCTTCTCTCCTTTGAAATAGAGGGGCTTGCAGAGGGAGATACAATCTACCTCGCCAATTACTATGGCAACAAGATGTACTATGCGGACACCACAATTGCGGGCAAGAAGGGCCGCTTTGATTTTGTGTCACCTGGTGCGGACAAGGGGGGCAAATACGGCCTTGTCTTGCCTGAAAATGCGTTTGTGGAGTTCATTGTCACTGGCGAGGCAGTCTCGCTTGAGGCGATCGTCACTGATCTCCCAGGCAGCGTGAAGGTCACAGAGGGCAAGGACACTCAGCTTTTTTACGATTACCTCGGGTTCATTCAGGACATGAGGGACAAGCGGATACCGATTGATGCCAAGGCACAAGACTCCACCCTGAGCGAGGCCTCTCGAGCACAACTGGTTCAGGATCTTCAGGTGTTGAATCTGCAGGTGGAGGCTGAGCAGTTGCGGATTGAGGAGGAACACGGAGAAACCTTGTTTGCGAAGATGATTCGCATGGTGCGCGAACCCGATGTCCCTGAAGCGCCATTGGAGGTGCCCAATCCTCAGCTATGGCGCTACTATCAGTTTCGAGAGTTGTTTTGGGATCGCGTTGATTTTCAAGATGGTCGCCTTGTTCGAGACCCCGCATTGCATGCGCTGTTGGAGCAGTATTGGGGCAGTATTATGCCCCAGGTTCCCGACACTGCGGTGGTCGAAATGAACAAGCTCATTGGGAGGGCCGAGGGGCAACCTGACATGTTCAAGTACTTGGTCCATTTCTTCACTTTTTCGGCTGAGAAGAGCCAAGTGATGTGCATGGACAAGGCTTTCGTCAACCTGGTGGACAATTATTATGCGACGGGCAAGGCGGATTGGCTTGGCGAGGAACAACTCAAGAAGGTTATCGAACGTGCAGAGGACCTCCGGTATAGTCAATGTGGAGAGCGAATCCCGAACATCATTCTTCCCGATACATCACAGACGAACTGGATCAGTTTGTACGATATCGAGTCGAAATACACGTTGGTTTCCATTTGGGAATCCACTTGCGGCCACTGCAAGAAGGAGATGCCCAAGCTCGAGCAGTTGTATGCGGATTGGCATGAAAAGGGCCTAGAGATTTATGCCATAGGCAATGATTTCGAGCCTGAGCCTTGGTTAAAGTTTGTGCGGGAAAAAAACCTGAACGATTGGATTCACGTATCCGACAATCCACAGATCAATGCGACTGACAGTGCC
>CAXHAW010000297.1:0-2865 GCA_964014525.1 uncultured bacterium | reverse complement strand
TCGCACTGATCCACACTGAAAATCTGCCCTGCTTCACCGCGCTGATGACGGCCATATCCGATGGCGGGTCAATGTCCACATGAACAACATCACCCAATTCTGACCAAGCATCATCCCGCACGGGAACGCGTCCCCAAGAGCGAGGTGATCTGGTTTGCCAGGGGCCGGAGGTAAGCTCCGCAATTCGAGTCTTGGCCTTGGTCCAGTCCAACGGCTCCTTCGTTCCTGCAGAAAAAAGAACCACCTGCCAGCCGTCGGTTCCGAGGACAAGTTCATCACCAGAGGTGGCAGACGCTGCCAACAGGCGAAAATCTGTCGGCGGATTTTGGGCACGAAGCTCCTGAATGCCCATCATAAGCGACCCGAAAAAGGCAAATCGCAATGCCCAGCTTTGACAGAAAACGCGACTCACCTGTCAACCTGATTTCTGGGGCCAGAATCTGAATTCCGCTTTGCCTCGTTCCACTGCGTCTCGGCCTCACATGCCGCCTCAAACCAAGATGAACCAAACCGACGCACCAAAGCGTCCTTGCAAAAGCGAAGAATGCTCAGGTCTAGACCCGCACCGCAGGTCACAGCCGCATCGCAAATCGGCCAACGATGATAATTCAATGCGGTGAGGTCCTTGAGTGCTGTCAATCGAATGGGATAAAGATGACAACTGATTGGCTTGCGCCATTCGAGCTCCCCTGCCATCCAAGCCTGTTCAAAGGCGCATTTTGCAGTTCCGTCCGATTCAAAAGTGGCGTAAACGCACTCCTTCCCATCCACAATCGGGGTCACGGCATCCCCGTCTCCATCCACCACATGAAGCCCTTCACGTTCAATGACGGCAATGCTCTCAGGCTTCAGTCGACTCTTGACGACCTCATATGCTGCCTCAACCTGGGCAATCTCCTCTGGGGCAAGAGGGGCGCCACTTTCTCCCTCGACACAACAGGCCCCCTTGCACGCCTTCAAGTCGCAGCAAAAGCGGCGATCGAAAATCTCTGCACTCAGCAAGGTGTTGTCTATCAAGATCACAGCTGCCAATTTACGGCGGACTGGGGGGCCAAGCGCGTTCACCAAGGGGTCTGTTGATACCTTGCGGAAGTGACGGCACCAGTGACCAGCATGACACCCGGAATTGTGGCCCGCTCCGCCATGTCTCGCTGGCGGTCTGTCGGGTACGATCGCATGCGACGCATGGCTGCATTAAATCGCGCCCGCGCAGTCAATGCATGGCAATTGCACCGCGAGTTCCGCCGTGCTTCAACCTCTCACCCAGATGCAAGCATGCCGATATCGGCATGGCCCTTGAGCCTCAGTGTGGAGCCAACCACGTCGTGCAACCTGCGTTGTCCGGAATGCCCAAGTGGCCTTCGCTCATTTACACGGCCAACTGGCATGCTCGAACCTGAGCGGCTTTCAGACTTGCTTTTGGGTCCGGGTGGGCTGGCGCAAGAACTGGTCTACCTCAACCTCTACTTCCAAGGAGAACCCTATCTCCATCCGGGAATGGACGACCTCGTTCGTGTGGGCAAGGAGGCCAAGCTGTATGTCAGCACCTCTACCAATGCACACTACCTCAATGATGAAAGGGCCACATCAGTTGTAAAAAGCGGCATCGACCGACTCATCATCTCCATTGACGGTGCGGAACAAAAAGCATACTCTAGCTACCGCATTGGCGGAAGGTTGGAAAAGGTCCTTTCGGGCACACGGGCTGTGCTAGCAGCCAAGCAGCGCCTGAAAAGGCAAACACCTCACGTCGTATGGCAGTTCCTTGTTGTGGGAACCAACGAACACCAGCTTGGACGCCTGAAGCAAATGGCATCCGAATACGGCGTCGACGAATTTGTGGTGAAGACCGCCCAAATCGAAAAGCCACGGGATGGCCATCCCTTGTTGACTGAAAACCCAGGCCTTAGACGCTACGACCGATCCCCCGAGGGGTTGTGGACACTCCGAAACCCCCTGCTGGATCGTTGCTGGCGCATGTGGCAGGGTGCTGTGGTCACTTGGGATGGCAAGGTTGTGCCCTGCTGCTTCGACAAAGACGCCGCCCATGCCATGGGAACCGCGCAGGACGGTGCTGGCTTCCGGGAGATATGGCAATCCCCGCGTTATCATGCCTTTAGAAGGGCCATCCTGACCAATCGGTCAGGCATCGATATGTGCCGAAACTGCTCTGAAGGAACCCAAGTCTGGGCTTGATGGAGCAACACCCCAAAACCCCTTCCTTGGGCCCGTTGCGTGCCCTTGTCCCCCTAGGCATTGGCTTGTCTGTGGTCGCCTGGATGGTCACCCAAGCCATTAAAAAGCAAGGGGGCTGGAGCAGCTTGGAGGTCGCCATTGCCCAGCCGGAATGGCCCTGGGCGTTTGCCTTGCTCCTCTTTTTGGTTCTTCTCCGAGATGCTGGGTATGTGCTGAGGCTCAAATGGCTGTCCAACGGAGACCTCTCCTGGTCGCAGGCCATTGAGACCACCGTCCTGTGGGAGTTTGCCTCGGCAATCACCCCCGGCATCGTGGGGGGAGGCGCCGTGGCGATCTGGGGACTTCACCGGCAAGGCATGTCGCCGGGCAGAAGCACAGCACTTGTGTTTTCCACGGCCCTGTTGGACGAGCTCTTTTATGTCGCGGCCGTTCCCCCTTTGATTCTGCTTCTTGGTGCTTCCGTGAGGCCCGAAGGACTCGGAGGTGAATTCGGGTGGGGCGTATTCTGGACGAGCTGGGCGCTTCTCGTGCTTCTGGCTATGGTCATAGGGTTTGGCTTGTTTCTCGCTCCGAAAGCCACCCATCAGGTCATATACAAGGTGGCAGGTTTGCGCTGGCTGTCCCGATGGAGACATCAAGTCGAGCACTATGCAGACGACCTCCAAGACA
>CAXHAW010000296.1:0-2868 GCA_964014525.1 uncultured bacterium | reverse complement strand
TACACAGGTAGGATCGTCGGCAGCGTCAGATGTGTATAAGAGACAGCACCTGGTCCGTGGCATTCGGCACCGTAATATAGACGCGGTACGTGCTGTATCCCGGAATGCCATTCACGGCCACTTCTTCCACGTCCACGCCATATCCTGGCAGGTCCGTGGTGTATCCGGAGCAACTGCAGAAATCACAGGAACCGTCGTCCGTATCTGCAAGTGGCTCATAGTTGCAGGCCAACTCGTCCATGCATCCACCGAAGTTGCCGTCGAAAGCGTCACAGATGCCGTCTCCGTCGCTGTCTACAAGGCATTCGCCAGCGCAGTCATACTCCGGTTCCGGATAGGTGCAAGAGCCATCATCGGCCGTGGCCGTGGCATCGTAGTTGCACGCCGTGGTGTCTATACATCCTAGGCAGCTCGTGAAGTCACAAGAGCCGTTGCTCAGCGTGGCCGTGGCGTCGTAGTTGCACGCCGTAGCGACGGTACAACCGGCACAACTTGTGCTCTCACAGCTGCCATCATCGAACGTGGCACTGATGTCGAAGTTGCAAGCGTTCAGGTCCATGCAACCCAAGGTTTCCTGTTCGTCACAGATCCCATTGGCGTTGCTGTCGTTGAAACAATTGCCGGTGCAGTCCACAAAATCGCTAGCTGGGAACACACAACCTCCGTCATCTGTCGTGGCCGAAGCGTCGTAGTTGCACGCTGCAGCGTCCGTGCAGCCGCTGCATGAAGTGTAATCACAGGCCCCATCGTTCAAGGTGGCTAAAGCGTCGTAGTTGCAAGCCGCGGCGTCCGTGCAGCCAGCACAGCTTGTCGAATCGCAGGATCCATCTTCAAACGTGGCGCCATCGGTGTAGTTGCACGCCAAGGGATTGGTGCAACCAGACACTTCGGTCTCATCACACAAGCCATTGGTGTTCGTGTCGTTGAGGCAAATTCCGTCACAGTCCACATAGTCTACTCCATAGAAATCAATGGCGTAGAGGCAGGTCACAGGGATTGTCGCGTCCACATCGTAGTTGCATGCGGACGGATCTGTGCAACCGGAACAAGATGTGAACTCGCATTCGTTCTCAGTGTCACCGAAGTTGCAAGCGAAAGGCAGTTCACACCCAACCAACTGGATGCTCGGGGCAGAGCCTCCGTAGGTGCATCCATAAGTCAGGAAGTCAGCAACGCCATCTTCATAGTTATCGGCGGTCGGATCACCACAACAGGTGGTGAAGTCGCAGGCGCTATCGTCCTGTATGGTGGCCGCAGAGTCATAGTTACAGGCGAAGGTGACCATGCAACCCGCGCAGCTCGTATACTCACAGGAACCGTCATCCACATTGGCGCCGATAAAGAAGTTGCAAGCCAGCGGGTCAATACATCCGCCATATTCGCAGGTGCCGTCGTTGAAGTCGGCAGCAGAGTCGTAGTTGTCAGAGTCGACATCGGTGCATCCTCCAAAGATGCAGGAACCGTCATCCACCGTGGCAGTATCGTCGTAGTTAAAGGCGCCGGAATCGCTACAGCCCCTGCAGCTGTCAAACTCACAAGAGCCATCGTTCAGTGTGGCGGTCACGTCGTAATTACATGCGATGTCATACGTACAACCTGCACAGCTGGTCGTGTCACAGGAGCCGTCATCCACATTGGCGCCCACATCGTAATTGCAGGCCTGCGGATCGGTGCAACCGGGATACTGACAGGAACCGTCATTAAAGTCCGCCGTGGCAGAGTAGTTCGACGCCTCGGAATCCGAGCAGCCACCGAAGACACAGGAGCCGTCGTCAAGGAGGGCACCCGTCTCGAAGTTGGCGGCATCGGAATCGGTGCAGCCGTAACAATCAAATGTGCAAGAGCCGTCGTTCTCAGTGGCAGAAGGGTCGAAGTTGCAAGCACCGTCGATGTTGCAACCTTGGATCTCGTTTAGGTCACAGATGTTATCGAAGTCGGAGTCACTGATACAGGAGCCGTCACACTCATAGCCATAATCAGCATACGCACATGATCCATCATCATCGCTTGCAGACTCACTGTAGTTGCAGGCTGAATCGTCCATGCACCCTGGAACTTCATCCTCATCGCATACACCATCTTCATCCAAATCGTTCAGGCAAGCACCTTCACAATCAAGGTTGTCTGCACCGAAGATATCCCCGGGGAAGAGACAGTTATTATTGTCGGTGTAGGCTGTTGTAGGATCGTAGTTACAGGCTGTTTCCAATTGACAGCCACACTGCGGCTCACCCCACCGGAGGGTTTGGAATTGCATGTTGTCTCCGTCACCGTTCGGGAAGACTTGAACAAAGACCTGGCCGCTGAAAACACCGTCCGTTGTGAACTGACCGACCAACACGCGCAGGTCATCGCCGGCCAAGCCATTGGAAGACCCATTTAAAGAGAACCAGCCTCCTCCGTAGTTTCCTCCAAGCTCAATATTGCCGCCGTCTTCAAAATCACTGACCCATGGTTCTCCCTGAACAACCGTGACTTCTCCCTCACCCGAGGCAGGATCCGCAGAACTTGTAAGCCCAATGGTAACCCAGCTGTCATAGACAAGCGGAGGAAATGCGTCATACAAAATGGCATTGATATCATGGGCATTGGCAGAGCCAAGTGGGTCCTGATGGAAGGACGTGCTGGTTCGGATGAAGCTAGGATTTGAAGCGTCACCGGTCAAGGCACTTAGGAAGTCATCTGAATTCTCAAGGGTGACGTAGACTTGATAAGTCGTCATGCCTTGCACGCCGCCTTCCAATGTGTCAATCTCGACATGGTACGGGCCTGAATTCGGATAGACGCCATTGCATGAACAGTAGTCGCATGACCCATCATTAGCTGTGGCCATGTCGTCATAGTTACAAGCGAGAGCATCCGTGCAAC
>CAXHAW010000295.1:0-2908 GCA_964014525.1 uncultured bacterium | reverse complement strand
ACCCAAACCTCAAAACCCTAATTACCAAGCAAGGTTTTTCATTTATATCCATTACCCTATTGATTTTGGCGACTGTGGTCGTGGTCAGGGGCTTACGCATTGTCAAGCAGAGTGAAGCCATGGTCATTGAGCGACTTGGTCGCTACCGAACGACCATGACTGCGGGCATCAACATCATCATTCCTTTCGTTGACCGTCCGCGTGCAAGCGTTTGGCGCTATTCCAAGGAAGACAGTTATGGTGAGCGTGTTGTCGCCTATCGAATGATGGAGCGCATTGATTTAAGAGAGACTGTTTTTGACTTTCCTCGACAGAGTGTCATCACCCGGGACAATGTGGTGACAGAAATCAACGCTTTGATTTATTTCCAGGTGGTGGACGCGGTGAAAGTGGTCTATGAGATCAACAACTTGCCCAACGCAATCGAAAAGCTCACCCAAACGACCTTGCGTAATGTGCTGGGCGAGTTGGACTTGGATGAATGCTTGTCGAGCCGTGACACGATCAACACCAAGCTTCGTGCTATTCTTGACGAAGCCACCAACAAGTGGGGGGTCAAAGTGAACCGAGTAGAATTGCAAGACATCAACCCTCCTCAGGACATCAAGGAGGCCATGGAAAAGCAGATGCGGGCCGAACGGAGTCGTCGCGCTCAGATTATTGAAGCGGAAGGAACCAAGACGGCTGCGATTTTGGAGGCAGAGGGCCGCAAGGGGGCCGATATCAACCAGGCTGAAGGAGAGCGTCAGGCGACCATTCTGGAGGCAGAGGGTCAGGCAGAGGCGCGATTGAAGGTGGCCACGGCCGAGGCTGAGGCCATCAAGAAAGTGGCCGAGGCTGTGTCCCAGACCAAGGCTGACCCGACGCAATATCTCATTGCGATTCGATATGTGGAGGCGTTGGAAAAGATGCTGGATACTTCAAACGACAAATCCCGGGTGGTGTTTATGCCTTATGAAGCCAGTGGTATGCTCGGCAGTGTGGGCAGCATTAAGGAATTGCTGAAGGATTGATTGATTCGTCGCTGACCTCGGTTTTCGAGACGCTGCGCGCTGCGCACAGGTCTGAGCCGGTCTCTACCCTGCGAGAACGGAGGGCACTTTTGGCTGATATGTTGCGTGGGCTTCGCGAACACGAACAGGACTTGCTTGATGCCTTGCATCAGGACTTGGGAAAACCAGAGGCAGAGGCACGGTTGACGGAGTTTTTTCCCATTCGCAAGGAGATTGCATTTATGCGCCGCCACCTTGGAGAATGGATGCGGCCGGACCGCAGGTCTACCCCTTTGCAACTGTTGGGTACGGTTTCAGAAGTCGTCAACCAACCGAAGGGTGTCGTCTTGGTCATTGCGCCTTGGAATTTCCCGTTGTTGTTGACGATGAAGCCAGTGATTGCTGCGCTGGCTGCGGGCAACAGGGTCTTGGTGAAACCCCCTGAACAGGCGCCTGCCACAGCGATGGTGATGGCCGAGTGGATGCGCACTTCCCTTCCGAAGGACCGGGTTCAAATGATCTTGGGTGGTCCCGACGAAGCTGCGCATCTGACCACGCTGCCATTTGATCATATTTTCTTTACCGGAGGGACGGTGACAGGGAGGAAGGTGATTCGATCGGCTGCTGAGCATTTGACGCCCTTGACCTTGGAGCTGGGAGGAAAAAGTCCTGCCATCATCGATGGTTCGATGGGTGCCGATCGGGTGGCTGGACGAATCGGTTGGGGAAAGGCCTTGAATTCAGGTCAGGTTTGCATTGCGCCTGATTACTTGCTGGTCAAAGACACGGCAGTAGAAGAAACCTTGGCTGCCTTGGCCCGCACTTGGGACCGTTGGTTTGGTGCGGATGCTGCTGCTTCAGATTCGTATGGCAGGGTGGTCAATGAAAAGGAGTTTGACCGCCTTGTGGAGACCCTCGATGAAGCGGTCTCCAAGGGGGCAGTTGTCGCATACGGAGGGAGTCACGACCGGAGCCACCTCTTTATGGAGCCGACCATACTGACAGGGGTCAATGTGAGCATGAGGGTGATGCAAGAGGAGGTTTTTGGCCCGCTCCTTCCTGTGATGACTTGGACTGATCCCACCGAAGTCTCGGGGATGGTGGCAGAGGTGAAGGACCAACCCCTTGCATTGTATGTCTTCTCCAAACGCCGGAGTTCGATTCGAATGTGGCTCGGGAGAACGAGGTCTGGCACGGTGGGAATCAGAGAGACTGTGGTTCATTTTTCGAACCCAAGCTTGCCGTTTGGTGGCGTGCAGGGAAGCGGTGCTGGCCGCTCCAACGGAAAGGCATCCTTCGATGAGTTTTCCAATCGGCGGAGTGTCCTGAGGAAGTGGCTGCCATTCACACCGGTGCCCCTCTCCTTCCCTCCTTTTGGCCCTGCCAAATCGGCATTGGCCAAGTGGATTTCGAGGCGCCTCTGACGGTGTCCTGATGTATCTTGGGCGCGCATGCTTGTGCAAACGCATTTCCCGAGGAAGTTGGCGCCACAGCGCTACGACCAGTATTTGGCGTCAGGATGGTTTCGGGGAAGTGTCATGCTCTACAAAGTGGACCTGCTGTGCATTGAGTCCGGCATTTTTGGTGTGGTCAATGTCCGGATGAACCTGGACCGTTTTGAGTTGAAGAAGAGCCAGCGCAAGAGAATCGCACGCTGTGATCGCAGGTTCTCGTTTAGCATAGGTCGCGCCAAGCCAGACGCCGAGAAGGAAGCGTTGTATGCCTTGCACAAGAAGCGATTCAAGGGGTTCATTCATCCCACACTGAACGAATACCTCACCAGTGGATTCCATAGAACGGTGTTTGATACCCGCGAGATTTGCGTTTATGACGGAGACCGTTTGGTGGCCGTGAGTTACTTCGATATGGGCTGTCTCTTATACACATCTGACGCTGCCGACGATCCTACCTGTGTA
>CAXHAW010000294.1:0-2919 GCA_964014525.1 uncultured bacterium | reverse complement strand
AACTGCTGCGCCCAAGGATCATGCCCTGGTTAATCATCTTGGCGAAAGGCTCATCGAATCCGATGAGGTTGAGGTCAAAGAGGAACTTCGTCCAGAATCGGCTGTAAAGCAAGTGGCCTGTTCCGTGCTCTGCGCCGCCGACGTACAAGTCGACTTGTCCCCAATAATCACTTTTTTCCCTGTCGCAGAAAGTGCTGGTGTTATGGGGGTCCATGTAGCGAAGGAAGTACCAGCTGGAGCCAGCCCAGCCGGGCATGGTGTTGTATTCCATGCGGTCCCCACGACGGACATTCCAATGCCCGGCCCGGGCCAATGGAGGGTCTCCGTCCTCCGTTGGCAGATAGGCGTCCACTTCGGGCAACAGGACCTGTTCGTCTTCGATGAGTTGCGGGATGCCGTCTACATAACAAATGGGGAAAGGCTCTCCCCAATACCGTTGACGGCTGAACACGGCGTCACGAAGTCGGAAGTTGACTCGGGGCGAGGCGATTCCTTTTTCGGCGGTCTTTTCGATGGCAAGGGGCAAGGCTTCAGTGCAAGTCATGCCGCTCCATTCGCCACTGTTACAGAGGACGGCGTGCTTGTCTGACTGGGCACCACTGTCAATGTCGTGCCCCTCGAAGATGCCCGGGATGGGCAGGTCAAATGCCTTTGCGAATTCCCAATCACGTTGGTCACCCGCAGGCACGGCCATGACGGCTCCCGTTCCATATCCGGCGAGAACATAATCGGCAATCCAAATGGGCATTGCATCGCCGCTTAAGGGATGCAGGGCATAGGCACCGGTGAAGCATCCGGTCACTCCGCGGTCACCAGCCATGCGTTCTCGCTCGCTTCGGGCGGCAGTTTCCCTTTGGTAGGCTTCGATGGATTCCCGCTGGGTTTCCGTTGCGATGACGTTCACCAGTTCGTGCTCCGGGGCCAGCACGACGAAGTTGGCGCCATGCAGGGTGTCTGGGCGTGTGGAGAAGACCTCAATGAGCTGGTCTGTGTGATTCTGAATGGCGAAGCGGAGCTGGGCGCCCGTGCTTTTTCCAATCCAGTTTCGTTGGACCTCCTTAATGCTGTCGGACCAATCAATCGTGTCCAGTCCGTCCAACAGACGGTCTGCGTAGGCTGTGATGCGCATCATCCACTGGCGCATTTTCTTGCGGACGACTGGGTGGCCCCCGCGCTCACTGAGACCGCCCACGACTTCGTCGTTTGCCAGCACAGTCCCCAAGCCTGGGCACCAGTTCACCTCGCTGTCAGCCAGATAGGCCAATCGATACGCCATGAGGACCGCATTGCGGCTGGCCTCGTCCAGTGCATTCCACTGGTCTGCTGAGAAGGTGCCGTTAAAGCCTGCCCCCCATGCCGCTGTGCCGGCTTCTTTGAGCGTGTCTTCCCCCGCGGCCCATTTGAGTCCAGCGTTTCCTTCTGACGCAAGGACGGAGGTGAGATCGCTTACCGGACGGGCCCGATCCGAGGCATGGTCGTATCCGTGATCGAAAAGGCGGGCAAAAATCCACTGGGTCCAGCGGTAATACTCGGGGCTGCTGGTGCGAACCTCGCGGCTCCAGTCGTAGCTGAATCCGAGAAGGTCAAGTTGGCTGCGGTAACGCGCGATGTTGCGCTCCGTGGTGACGGCCGGGTGTTGTCCTGTTTGGATGGCATACTGCTCCGCAGGCAGGCCAAAGCTGTCGTAGCCCTGAGGATGCAGGACATTAAATCCGCATTGGCGCTTGTATCGGGCGATGACGTCAGAGGCAATGTAACCGAGGGGATGGCCCACGTGCAGTCCCGCACCACTAGGATAGGGGAACATGTCGAGCACATAGAATGTCGACACTCCCTTCACCTCCTCAGTGCGATAGGTGCCTTGTTCGGCCCATTGTGCCCGCCACTTTGCCTCGATGGCCTTGAAGTCATATTCCATTGCCGGTGCGATGTGGCGCGAAGATACCGCGGAGCGAAGGTGGACTTCGTGACTGTTTCAATCTCCCAAATCAGCGCTCCATGTCGAACTTGCACGTGTGTACAGCAGCCGAGTTCCCAAAGCCCTTCCTCCCCTGTTTCCGGAGTTTGTGTGGCGGGGTTCTGGGCATTCTGTTCACTTGACCTTCGATGACGGCCCGCATCCAGAGTGGACACCTTTTGTGCTTGATGAGTTGGGCAAGCGGGGCCAAAAGGGGACGTTTTTTTGTGTGGGGAATAACATCCTACAATACCCAGGGGTCTTTGATCGCATCCGAAGTGAAGGGCATGCCTGGGGCAACCACACGATGCGCCATGAATCGGGATGGGCGACCCCGAACCGGGCGTATCTGAGGTCATACCTCGAGTGCGAGGCTTTGACGCAATCGGGGCTTTTCCGCCCGCCATATGGGCGCATCAAAGCGGCTCAGGCAAAGGCCATCGCGACGCGAAGTCAAGTGGTGATGTGGACGACCTTAACAGGGGACTTCGATGTCCGTCGGCACCCGGAGGAATGTTTAAAGCGTACGCTGCGCACCATGCGGCCGGGAACCATCGCCGTGATGCACGAGAGCGCAAAGGCAGCCCCGAGACTCGCGCATGTGTTGCCCGGGGTGTTGGACTTTCTCGATGCAAAAGGGTGGCGCAGTGAGGCGATGTCAATGCGAGGAAAAACAGCGCAAGAGGAACCCCACAATCGGGGGCTCCCCATGGAGACTCTTCTTTGATTTTTTGGGCGTCAAACGCAAGGGGCCATGTCCGATTCTTCCAATCTGCCTCGCGTCTTATGCCTCGACGATGACCAGATGGCATGGACGCTCACCCAGCTTCAATTGCTTCGTGTTGGGGTCCACACTTCAACCACATTAGATGTTGGTGGCGGCGGGGATTCGAACGACTCAGGAGTAGGACAAACAGGTGAGCCGATTTCGCCTGCCAGCTTGCCTTCGCGGGTTGAAGGCA
>CAXHAW010000293.1:0-2933 GCA_964014525.1 uncultured bacterium | reverse complement strand
GATGATCAGTGATCAGTTCATAGTGCACCTCCCAGTGGCCTCTGGGCTTCCCTTCTGCCTTTCTCAAGCCGAAGAAGACCACGGGCATGTCGAACTTTCTCGCGAAGGCCTCAAGCCCGAAATGCATGGCCGTCTCTTGGCCCATCCACTCCATCCACCAGGCCTTTTTCGGGTCGAGCGGGCGCTGATCTACCGCCAAGGTCACCGCCTTGGCGCGGTCCTTTTCCTCCACCATCCAATTGGACACCTGCTTCATGGCCACGAGTTCAGTGCCAAATTGACTTCGGGTGCGGTAAATCAGGTCGTCATAAAATGCATTGGAGAGGGGCTTATAGACCCCCATGAAAGGCAGCGGGAGCGCGTCTCCAGCAGTGACCGCATACCGCTCCCAATTCCCGTAGTGACCACAAGAAAGCAGGACCCCAGGCGGCTTGTTCGCGTAGGGTGCCAGCACCTCGGGGTTCACATGGTGAAACCGATTCGCCAACGCTGTCCTGTCCACCCTGAACAGCTTGACTGACTCCACGATGACCTCAGCAAGGTGGGTATAGAAATCCCTTGCAATGCGGGTGCGCTCCGCCGAAGGCGTATTCGGGAACGCCCTTTCCAGATTGCCAAGGACCACCTTCTTGCGATACCCACTCCACCACAACAGGGTGGCGAGTCCGTCTGCCATGACGTACAGCACCGCATATGGAAGTCGCCCAATGGGGCCCACGAACAGGGTATGGAGCAGCCTCGTCATCCCGCTGAAAGTCGAAGTCCATCTTCTCCGAGGTACACGCCTTCTGGCAATTCAAGCGAAACATCCCGGTGGCGCCCCAAGAGGTGGGAGATGTGGGTCAAATAGGCCTGCTCGGGCTTCACGCGGTCAATCACCTCGAGTGCCTCATCCAAGGTGAAATGGCTGATGTGCTTTTCCTTTCTCAGGGCATTCAGCACCAGAATCTTTACCCCTTCCAAGCGTTCCCAGGTTTCTTGGGCAAACGCATTTGCGTCGGCGATGTAAGCGATTGGACCAATCCGAAAGCCCAGAACCGGAAGGCGAAAATGGAGCACGGGAAGCGGCACCACCTCAACCCCACTGATGGTCAGCGGACCACCATCCAAATTGTGCAGGCAGACCCGGGGAACCCCTGGGTAAGGGGCTTCAGCGAAAACGTAATGAAATTCTCTTTTGAGGGCCTCTTGAACCTGCGGGGCAGCATAGACATCCATGTCCCGCTTTTGTCTGAAGTTGAAAGCCCGCACATCATCGAGCCCCGCCACATGGTCCTTGTGCTCATGGGTAAACAGAACCGCATCAAGGGATTGGACACGCGCCCTGAGCATCTGTTGACGAAAATCCGGCCCTGTATCCACCACAAACGCCTTTGGTCCCTCCGCAGCATGGTCCCCATCCACTTCGAAAAGGACACTGGAGCGTAGCCGTTTGTCTCGGGCATCATCCGAGGCACACACCGCGCATTCGCAGGCGATCACCGGAACCCCTTGTGAGGTTCCAGTGCCGAGAAAGGTGAGGTGAACGCCCATGATTGGCAAAGTTAATGGCCACCTGTTCCGGGTTACGCCCGCATCTCGGTACCTTTGCATACACACCTTGATTACTGATCACGTGGAAAGCAGTCGCGTCGTCCTTTCGGCCAAGCAAAAGGCATTGCGGGTCAACATGAACCACGACCTGTACGGCACCTTCGCCGAAATCGGGGCTGGACAAGAGGTGGTCCGCCACTTCTTCAGGGCCGGCGGAGCCAGCGGCACCATCGCCAAGACCATCAGCGCTTACGACAAAGACTTCAGTGATGCCATCTACGGCATCGAAGAGTCAGGGCGCTATGTCTGTGAAGCGAGAGTGAAAAAGATGCTGGATCACGAATACCAGCTGTGTGAGGCAAGACTGTCCCGGGAGAAACACCCCTCCAAGAAGTACTTCGCCTTCGCCAACACGGTGGCGACGATCAACTACCACAAGACCATTGAGGGACATGGTTGGTTCGGCATGCGGTTCCAGACGGCCCACAACAAGCCCGCCAACACCATCGTCCTCCATGCTCGATTCCACGAACCTGACGCGCTGCTACAGCATGCCAGTATCGGCGTTTTGGGCGTGAACCTCATCTATGGCTGTCACTTCTTGTACAAGCACCCCAACGACCTTCTGCTCAGTCTTTACGATGAACTGGACAAGGATCAGATTGAGATTGACACCATTCAGATGAACGGTCCTGACTTTGCTGAAGTCGACAACCGGTTGTTGTCACTCCAGCTTGTCAAGCACGGCATGACCGACGCTGTCATCTTTTCTCCTGACGGCCGCAACCTTCAAGCTGCCGATGTGCTCTACAAAAAGAACATTTTGGCCATTCGAGGCAGCTTCAGGCCGGTAACGCGAGTCAACCTGGACATGATGCAACGCGGCCTGTCCATGTTCAGCAAAGAGAAACGGGTGGAGCAGGACCAAATCCAATTGCTCTTCGAGATTACGCTGAACAACCTCAAATCCGAGGGGGACATCGATGAAAAGGACTTCTTGGACCGAGCAGACATCCTTTGTTCTTTGGGGCACACCGTGCTCATTTCCAATTATCAGGAATACTACAAGCTCATTGAATACTTCTCCCGCTACACGCGAAAACGGATGGGGGTCATCATGGGGGGAAATGCCATGATGGACCTCTTCAACGAGCGCTACTATCGCGACTTGAATGGCGGCATTCTCGAAGCATTTGGCGTGATGTTCAGCCGGGACCTCAAGGTGTATGCCTACCCATGGCAAGACAATGAAAATGACGTGCTCATCCGAACGGACAACGCACCGATTCACCCCCGGATCAAGCCGCTCTATGACTACCTGATGTTCAACAAACGGATTTCGGATATCCAACTCGATGACCTTTCCCTCCTCGACATCTTCAGTGTAGACGTGCTGCGCA
>CAXHAW010000292.1:0-2947 GCA_964014525.1 uncultured bacterium | reverse complement strand
CGTTCGAGCAGGCCGTCCTGAATTTCAACGAGGAGATTCTGGACGTGCCCCACGATTTGATCGGCGGGAACGAAGGCCTTCTCCCCCGTATCGCGTCGGGCCACCTCTACGGTTCCGTTCTCTGCATCGCGCGGGCCGATGGCCAGCCGCACCGGAACGCCTTTGAGCTCATACTCGGCAAACTTCCAGCCCGAGCGCTTGGTGTCGTCGTCGTCGAGTTTCACGCGCAGTCCGGTGGCCTTGAGATCGTCGCGCAGCTTTTCGCATGCGCCGCTCACCACGGCATTGGACTCCCCTCCCTTTTGGATGGGCACGATGACCGCTTCAATGGGGGCGAGCTTCGGCGGCACCACAAGACCCTTGTCGTCGCTGTGCGTCATGATGAGGGCACCCATCAAGCGGGTGGAAACCCCCCAACTGGATGCCCAAACGAACTCCTTGCCCCCCTCCTTGGTCGCGTAAGTCACGTCAAAGGCCTTGGCGAAATTCTGTCCCAAAAAGTGACTGGTCCCCGCCTGTAGCGCCTTGCCATCCTGCATCATCGCCTCGATGCAGAACGTCTCGTCCGCACCGGCAAAACGCTCGCTTTCCGTCTTCAAGCCGCGAATCACCGGCATGGCCATCCAGCCTTCGGCGAAGTCCGCGTAGACGTGGAGCATCTTTTCGGCCTCTTCCATGGCCTCATCACGCGTGGCATGGGCAGTGTGCCCCTCTTGCCAAAGAAACTCCGCTGTGCGCAGGAAAAGGCGGGTCCGCATCTCCCAGCGGACGACATTGGCCCATTGGTTGACGAGCAGCGGCAGGTCGCGGTAGCTCTGAATCCAGTTCTTGTAGGTTTTCCAAATGATGGTCTCCGACGTGGGGCGGACGATGAGCTCTTCCTCCAGCTTCGCATCTGGGTCCACGACCACCCCTTGTCCATCGGGGTCGTTCTTCAAACGGTAGTGCGTCACCACGGCGCATTCCTTGGCAAAGCCTTCCACATGAGCTGCCTCCTTGCTCAGGTAGCTCTTGGGAATGAACAGCGGGAAATACGCGTTGACGTGGCCTGTGTCCTTGAACTTGCCGTCCAACACCTCCTTCATCCGCTCCCAAATGGCAAACCCATAGGGTTTGATGACCATGCAGCCCTTTACATCGCTGTGCTGGGCCAAGTCGGCTTCCACCACAATTTCATTGTACCACTTGGAATAATCCTGGTCGCGGGAGGTCAATTTGGCCATGGGGATTTTTGGTACGGCGTTTGCTACTAAAGAAATGTGCAGCTGCAAAAATACACCACCGCCATCGGGCGAACTGCGGAACCCATCCGTTGCCACTGTGTCCATTCACCGTAAATTCCCAATGTCTATGAAGCCGAAGATCCCCCTCCTCCTGCTGGCCCTGCCGCTCTGGCTGGCCTCCTGTTCCCCCTCGATGGACCTCATCGGCGACCGGAGCATGGAAACGGATGAATTTTATCTGATGGGCGGAGAAGCCCATGCGGGCGACGCTTCCATCGAATCCGCTCGGCAGGAGATGATCTTGGACCAATACGATGCGTACTTGGAAGAAGACTACGACAACCCCTATGCCGGACAATATGGTTCCGGCCCCCAATCTGGAAGTCAACTCTGGAATCGGTACACACCGGGATGGAGCTCAGGACTCAACTCTGGGTGGGGTTACGGAGGTGGGTTCAGCCCCTTTTCTTCTGGCGCCTACGGTGGGGCGTATGGATTTGGTAACCCCAATGGATTTGGCAACCAGTACGGATTTGGCGCCTCTGGATACAGTCCCTTCAACTCTCCTTACGGGACCACATCGTACGGCTGGGGCAATTCAGCGTTCATGAACGGATACGACGCCTGGGGCAATCCCATCGGCTGGGGCAACCCATTCAACTCCAACTTCGCCGGAGGAGGGTGGGGCTACGATCCTTGGGGCGGTGGCTATTGGGGCACACCTGGCAATGGGTACTGGAACAATGGATACCACCCATACTATGGGAACATGGGAGCATACAACAACGGCTGGTGCGGCACCTTGGCCAATGGCGAAGGGAACTCCACCGTTTCCCCCGCCCCTCGTCCTCGGCCGAGCTTTGGTCAATTCACGGGATACAGCGGAAACTCGGGATCTTCGTCAGAGAATGACCCAAATGGAACCGCGTCGCCCAAGCCTGACGTGAACCGAGGGAAAACGGGTAAGCGCAACTCATCTAGAAGTCGCGGCACCATGGAGATTCGCGGAACCGACAACCGTGCACCCAACTACGGTCGCCAAAGTCCAGACCGCTCTGGAGAACAAAACGAACAGCCGCGCGCCGAACCGGACCGCAAACGGTCCAACGGCAACGGCGGGCGCGCACGCGACAACTGGAGTTCCCCGTCACCGCGGAACAACGCAACACCCAGCACACCTCGCGGTGGTTCCACGCGGCCTTCCTCTCCTCGTCCCTCTTCTCCTCGTCCCAGTGCGCCCCGCAGCGGAGGCGGACGCTCCGGTCGTGGCGGCTGATTTCTGAGGCATGAACAAGCACAACATTCTCCGGTGGGCAATGTCCATCGGATGGGGCCTGCTCACCATGGCAAGCCAAGCCCAAGGGCTCGACGACATTATGCTTTACGGCCGAATGGACCCATTGGGAACAGCGCGGTCCACCGGTCTTGGTGGTGCCATGACGGCCTTGGGCGCAGATTTGGGCGCCATTGGGGTTAACCCAGCCGGATTGGGCATGTACCGATCGAGCGACATGAGCTTCACCCTGGGCCTCGGGGCCGGAGGGGCAAACACTTCATTTGCAGGGGAATCCTCCATCACTGCAGCGCCTCACCTCATCGTGGGACAGATTGGCGGCGCCCTGACCACCCCGATAAACAGCCCGCACTTCCGGCGCGGAACCTTTGCCTTTGCGTATCGCCCACTGAAAGACCTTCATCAGCGTGTGGAGTGGTCTGGAGAACAA
>CAXHAW010000291.1:0-2953 GCA_964014525.1 uncultured bacterium | reverse complement strand
CGGAGATGTGTATAAGAGACAGATGTATCACCATGGTCAGCCGGCATGGGCAACCCCACTGCCTTGGAGCGGTTGCCTCGTGGAGCGCCGAGCGTGACTACGAAAAGAATGGGAAGGCGTTTGGACAGCCTGGCGCAGGACGCCATAGCCATCGGCGCCACCCCTGGGTTGCGTCTGCTTGTCTTGACCGAGGACTCCATCTGCTATGACGGCGCCCACGGCACGCTCGGGGACGCTGCTGCCACATCGGTCACACGAGAATCCATCTATGATCTGGCCTCTATCACGAAGGTGGTCACGACGACCCTCCTTGCGATGATGTCCGTGGAGCGGGGCATGCTCGACATCGACAAACCCCTGTCCTCCCTGCTTCCCGTTCGCGATGACGCCCCACTTGATGATGACTTGGGCAAGCGAACCTTGCGTGACCTTCTTGCGCACCGCTCCGGGATGCCAGCATGGATTCCGTTCTACCTCGATCTGGTGCAACATCACGACTCAACCGGTTTGGGCCTGAAAGAGGAGAGGGCAGCCGATTGGATTGAGATTCGTCCTGGTCGATGGATGGAGCCCGCTTGGCAAGACACCATATCCAGCCGAATCAGATCCACGACACCCAAGGAGAGGGGACGTTACCGATACAGTGATTTGGGTTTCTACCTCCTTCAGGACCTGTTGGAATCCATCTGGGAAAAACCGCTGGAACGTCTTGCCGACAGCCTTGTGCATGCCCCCCTTGGACTTCATCGAATCGGATATCGACCGCTGGATTGGTGCGGTATCGAAGACATTGCCCCAACTGAGCTCGATACCCTGTTCCGAAAGGCATGGATTAGGGGCACGGTGCATGATCCCGGTGCGGCTATGATGGGCGGAGTTGCGGGTCACGCAGGACTATTTTCAGACGCCCATGATCTCGCAGTGATCATGGAGACCATGCGTCGCGGGGGCGAATGGAATGGCGTTCGACTTCTTGATTCCCCAACTGTTAAAGACTTCACGGCACGCGCATTCCCAGAAGAGGACAATCGCCGTGCCATAGGATGGGACAAACCCGGACTCGAAGAGGACAGTGGAGCCAGTGGAAACGCGGGAAGCTGGGCCAGTTTTGGGCACAGCGGATTCACGGGGACCTTGGCGTGGACCGATCCCCAAGCAGGATGGACGGCGGTATTTCTAAGCAACCGCATCTGTCCTGACCCAGAGAACAAGAAGCTCATTCAGGAGGACATACGGACGAAGGCGCTGTTCATCATTGAAGAAGAGCTCGCACTTCCGCATCGCTTCAATTCCGGGGGAGTCTCGCCGCATTAACTTCGCTTCATGCGTGTAGGAATGGTGTGTTATCCGACGTTTGGGGGAAGTGGTGTTGTCGCCACTGAACTCGGCAAAGCGCTGGCTGCAAGGGGCCACGAGGTGCACTTCATCACCTATGATCAACCCGTCCGCCTGGGCAGTTTCCGTCCCAACGTGTTCTACCACGAAGTGCGCATCTCGAAGTACCCACTCTTCGACTACCCCCCGTATGAACTCGTACTGGCTTCCAAAATGGTGGAGGTCGCCCGGCAACAGAAGCTGGACTTGCTCCATGTGCACTACGCCATTCCTCATGCTTCCAGCGCATACACTGCCAAGCAGATTTTAAAACACAGTGGCTTTCACCTCCCGGTCATCACCACGCTGCACGGAACCGACATCACCCTCCTAGGAAAGGACCCCAGCTTTGAGCCCGTCATCTCCTTCGCTATCAACCAGAGTGATGCTGTGACTGCTGTCAGTTCCAGCCTCCGCAGCGATACATACAAGCTGTTTGGCATCAACCAGGACATCGAAGTCATACCAAATTTCGTCTGCCCCCAGCATTTCAACGGCTTAGGTTCTGCTCACCCCCGTTCAGAATTCGCCCAGAAGCATGAGGCATTGGTCTGTCACGTGTCCAATTTCCGACCGGTCAAACGTGTCGAAGATGTGGTCCGCTCATTTGCACTTCTCCGAGAGAAGCGTCCGGCCCGGCTGCTCATGGTTGGGGACGGACCCGATCGACCTGCGGCCGAGCGTTTGGCTCGGGAGATGGGCATCGCCGATGGGGTAACCTTCCTCGGGAAATTGAAAAACCCCCTTGAGGCCTTGGCCATCGCAGACTTGTTTTTGCTGCCCTCCGAGAGCGAGAGTTTCGGCTTGGCTGCCTTGGAAGCGCTCGCTTGTGGCGTGCCTGTTGTGGCCACCGAAACCGGCGGGTTGCCCGAGGTCATCCGCCACGGAGTCAGCGGAATGTTGGCGTCTGTGGGTGATGTAGAACGCATGGCCGATCACGCAGCCTTTCTTCTCGCACCCGAAAACCACCCCCGGTTCAAAAAGCAGGCAATAGAGCGCGCCTCCGCCTTTGAAATCAATGCCGTGTTGCCTCACTACCTCGAAGCATACGAGCGCATTCTCTCGCAGCAACCCGCGACCTGATGGGTACAAACACCCGACGAAAGGAGGGGCGCATCGGCGACCGCATCGCGTTTACCCAAAACGACGGTGAACTCCGGGTGGACATCCACCAACAAATTCCGTCTACACAGATGATGATGCTGACCCTCTGGCTGATCGCCTGGGTGGCTTTGGAAATTCTCGTGGTGTACTTCTGGACGCAGGAACCAACCCAAGGCAACGCCTGGTTGGGGTATGCCATCTATAGCGCATTCTGGGCCTTTTTCGCCTTTAGAATCGGCAAAGTCTGGATTTGGCGCAGGGTGGGCAGAGAAGTTCTGGTGTTGGACAGCAAGGGAATCAGCATCGCCATGGCCTTTGGCGAACGGGGACTGCCGGATTTTTTTGCGCACGGCACATACAAGATGCCCGCACGAATCGAGGCAAAGCCACAGCAAATTCTCCAGACGTTCGAGAGGGCATGTTGGTCCATGGGCGGAGAAACGATTCAGTTTTCAAGCGGAAAGCGGACCCTGGT
>CAXHAW010000290.1:0-2954 GCA_964014525.1 uncultured bacterium | reverse complement strand
CTTCTAGGTAGCCCCTGCGCTTGTCAATGTCGTACTTGCGTTTGTCCGTTCCCTTGTCAAGAAGTTTGGCCGCCTTGCTCGACGGTTGGCTCGAACAGGGGGAGTCCTCCTGACCGAGAGCGATGGGGCACAAGAGCAGGCCGCACAGGCCCAGCAGCCAAGTTTTGCGAAGCACAGCGGACATGGCTCAGGTTTCGGGCACCTCGAGTTCTCCTTCGCTGTGGGCAATGAGGGTGGAGACCGCGCCGTCCCCGGTGACGTTGACCACGGTCCGGCACATGTCCAAAATGCGGTCCACCGGGAAGATGAGGGCGATCCAAGCTGGGTTTAGCCCCACGCTCTCTAAAACGATGATCATGAGAACCAGCCCTGCGCTTGGCACCGCTGCAGCTCCAATGGAGGCCAGGGTGGCGGTCAGCACAATCACCGCCTGCTGGCCTAAACTCAGGTCGACCATGTGGAATTGCGCGAGGGAAACCACGGCAATGGCCTGATATAAAGAGGTTCCGTCCATATTGACGGTCGCTCCGATGGGCAAGACAAAGCTTGTCGTTCGCTCCGACACACCGATGCGGTTGCGCACGCAGTCCATTGTGACAGGCAGGGTGGCCACGGAGCTGGACGTGGAGAATGCCGTGATTTGGGCGTCCCGCATGCCCGACATGAACTGCCGGTAGCCCAGCTTTTTCACCAGGACAGCAACCAGTGATGGATAGAAGAGGAAGACCATAAAGGCCAGGCCCAGGACCACGACTAAGCTGTATTGCAGCAGGTATTCCAGAAGCTGTCTGAACATGTCTGGGTCGCTTCCGGCAGCGTTTACGATTTGTCCTGCCATCAAGGCAAAGACGAAAAGGGGCATGGCCTTCATCACAATCCAGACCATCTGGACGAAGACCTCGTTCAATGCTTCTATCCCCTTGATCAGCGGCGCGGCTGTATCCTTGGGCATGCCCACGAGGACAACCCCGAAGAACACCGCGAAGAAGATGATTTGGAGCATCGACATGTCCGCGAGTGCCTGAAATATGTTCGTCGGCACCACGTCCACAAGGGGTTGCAGTGGTCCGCTGGCCTTGGTCCGTTCGGCTTTGGTCAGCTTGTCCACGACCCAGTCGTTCATCTGGACTTGCTCTTTGGTGATGGCGGCCACCTTGTCTTGGAGTGCAGGGTCGTCTCTGAGTTGGATGTCGTCCAGCACTTGAATGCCGTTGGCATCACGCCACAATTCGTATCGGATGCGATTGGATTCTAGTAAATCATCGGACACCCGAGCGCCGGGTTCAAAGAGGTTCACCAGAACCAAGCCGACGATGACTGCGGTCATGGTGGTCAGCAGGTAGGTCACCACGGTTTTGATGCCGAGGCGCCCAAGTTTGGCTGGGTCACCGAGGCTGGAAACACCTGAAATTATACTAAAGAGCACAAGGGGTACGGCTATGAGCTTCAGTATGTTGATGAAGATGTCACCGAACGGCTTGATGTAGTCGATGGTGAAGTCGTTCCATCCCAGTGTGATGGAGAGCCAGGCGTAGAGAACGCCGATTGCGAGGCCAATCAGGACTTGCCAGTGGAGGGCGAGGCGCATGGGTGGGTTTGGGTTCGTTCGGGGTGCAAGCTACCGATTCAAAGGCGTGCAGAGCGTTGTCGAAGGGCGTGATCCGCCAACACAAGCAAGACCATGGCTTCCACCAGGGGCACGGCCCTCGGAAGAACACAGGGGTCGTGACGGCCTTTGCCAGCGACAAGGGTGGGGATGCCTTCGCGGTTCACCGTGCTCTGGTCCTCCAAAATGGTGGCCACGGGCTTGAACCCGATCCTGAGGATGATGTTTTCGCCATTGCTGATGCCGCCTTGAATGCCACCGCTGTGGTTGGTCGCGGTGCCGATTCCGCTTTCCTTGGCCACGAAGGGGTCGTTGTGTTCCGACCCTCGCATGAGGGTTCCCGAGAATCCGCTTCCCAATTCCAACCCTTTCACTGCGGGCAAGCTCCACAGTGCCTTGGCCAAATCTGCGTGAAGCTTGTCGAAGACAGGGCTTCCCCAACCGGCCGGGATTTGTGTTGCCACAACGGTCACGGCGCCACCGACTGTGTCTCCTGCTTTCCTAACCTCTTCAATTCTGGCGATCATTCGCGCTGCGGTTTCTGCATGTGGGCAGCGCACCGGTGTGGCGTCCACGGTCTTGATGTCGTGGAATGCCGGTGCCTCCGGCATGGCGATGTCTTGGACGCGCTCGACGTATGCGGAGACGGCAGGCGGAGCGTCGGGGGTCATTTGTTCCAGCATTTGCCGGGCAATGGCCCCAGCCACAACACGGCTGACGGTTTCTCGAGCGCTGGCCCGTCCACCGCCTCGGTGGTCTCTGTGACCGTATTTGGCTTCGTAGGTGTAGTCCGCGTGGCTTGGCCGATAGCGGTCGACGAGGTGATCGTAATCCGCACTTTTGGCATCGCCATTGAGGATGGTGAATCCGATGGGGGTGCCCGTGGTCCGTCCTTTGTGGATGCCGGAGAGCAGGGTGACGGTGTCGGTTTCCTTGCGCTGTGTGGTCAGCTTGCTTTGCCCAGGCCTTCTGCGATCGAGTTCTTCTTGGATTCGCTGCAGGTCGATGGTGACTCCGGCGGGCACGCCGTCTACGATGCCGCCCATGGCGGGGCCATGCGATTCTCCAAACGTTGTAAGCTTGAAGGCCGATCCGATGGAATTGCCGGACATGGTGCAAAGGTACGGGTGAGGTCGCCTCGGATTGTGCGACATTCGGGCCATGGAAACCGGATTTGCAAAGGGACGCCTGCTGATCAAGGACATTGGTCACTTGGTGGGCTTTGGCTCCAAACCTCTGGGGCGTCTTCGTGGAGGGGACATGCGGAAGCTTCCTGTGATGGAGAATGCTTGGGTGGCCATTGAGGATGGCCGAATTCTGGATGGAGGATCGATGGAGGATTTTCCTG
>CAXHAW010000289.1:0-2967 GCA_964014525.1 uncultured bacterium | reverse complement strand
AGATTCCGTGAAGTCTCGTGGGCTCGGAGATGTGTATAAGAGACAGGTTGACTTGAAGGGGCGGATGACGGTGTTGGATGAAACTGGAGGCACCCACGGCATTCGCTGGAGCCGCACGTTTGATTATGCCATCCATAACCACAGCGATGCTGACACCCCACCTGTGTATGTGTTGCGGGATCGCAAGTGGAATGAGATTCGCTTGTTGAAGGACAATGCGGGTTTGCGGGAAACCTTGACGGACTACCCGGTGGCCCAGAAGGCGTTCTTTACGTTCGCCGACGATGCGGGTGAGGAACTGAATTGCTGGATGATGAAGCCGACTGATTTCGATCCTGCCAAGGAATACCCGGTTTATGTTGCGATTTACGGAGGCCCGGGTGTCAACACGGTGAATGACAGTTGGGGAGGCTCCACCTATTACTGGCACAATTTGCTTTGCCAGGAGGGATACATTGTGGTCAGTTGTGACCCGAGGGGCACGCCGAAACGGGGTCGGGAATTCGAGCACAGCACTTACCTGCAGCTGGGAAAGTTGGAGACAGAGGACTTTATTGATTTGGCGGAGCACCTCAGTGCCAAGGATTACATCGATGGCAATCGAATCGGAATTCAAGGCTGGAGCTATGGGGGTTACATGACGTTGCTCGCCATGACCAAGGGGGCCGATCACTATGCGGCGGGAATATCTGTTGCGCCCGTCAGCAACTGGCGTTTCTATGACAGCATCTACACCGAGCGTTTCATGCGCACGCCCCAAGAAAATGCGGATGGCTATGATGACAATAGCCCCATCAACCATGCAGAGAAGCTTCAAGGGCCGTTGTTGCTGGTTCACGGTTCAGCGGACGACAATGTGCACTTTCAGAATGCCATGGAAATGGTTGATGCACTGGTGGGCGCGGGAAAGGACTTTGACTTCTTTGCCTATCCGAATCGGAACCACGGCATCTACGGAGGCAACACCCGATTGCATTTGTTTGGCATGATGCTGGACTTTGTCAAGGACAACCTCTGAGCAAACGAACATGGGAGTTGGGCGCTTGCCGGTCCCCGCCCCTATCTTGACCCCAACACCTGAACTGATTCACAATGTCTGATTCGACTGTGGCCCAATCCGGCCATCCGCGTGGTTTATACACGCTGTTTTTCTCCGAAATGTGGGAGCGCTTCTGCTACTATGGCATGCGCACGCTCCTCACGCTGTATCTGGTAAAGTCCTTGCTCAAAGGGGACTCAGAGGCGAGCATGATGTACGGAGCTTATACTGCCTTGATTTATGCTGCGCCAGTTCTCGGTGGAAAATTGGCCGACCAATACCTCGGCTATCGGTATGCAATATTGTTGGGCGCTGTCTTCATGGCCATCGGTGAGTTTTTGATCCTCGGCGGCAATGAGATGTTCTTGTTGCTCGGAATGGGCGCTTTGATTGTGGGCAATGGCTATTTCAAGGCCAACATTTCGACGATTGTCGGCAAGCTCTACGAGGATGACGACCCGCGCCGGGATTCAGGCTTTACCATCTTCTATATCGGCATCAACATTGGCGCACTTCTCGCCACGACTGTGGTGGCGTATGTGGGAGAAACCTATGGGTTCAAATACGGCTTTGGTCTGGCTGGTCTGGGCATGTTGTCTGGCCTGATGATTTTCTGGTTTGGACGAGAAAACTATGCAGCTGCACCTGGTCTTGAACTGCGGGAAGCGGGTCTGGAGACGAAGTATGGTATGAAGGTCTATCAGTTGATCACCTTGGCGTCGCTTCTTCTGATTCCACTGTGTTATGTGCTGATCCTCAAGAACACCTTCCAGATTGGTGGCGAAGATGGCTTCACGTTCCCGCTGATGACCGTGCTGCTCACGTTGCTGTTTATCTATGTCGCATACAGCTTGATTAAAGCGGGTATTGCCGAAGGAGAAATGTGGCGAGACCGCATGGTGGCCTTGGTGATTTTCATGGGCATCAACGTGATTTTCTGGGCTTGCTTTGAGCAGGCGGGGACGTCCTTGACCCTCTTTGCTGATCGGAATGTGGACCGGGTGATCATGGGCTGGGAAATGCCAGCCTCCATGACGCAGTTCTTCAACCCGTTCTTCATCGTGCTGTTCGGTTCGATCTTCACTTGGATGTGGGTTCAATTGGACCGGATTGGAAAGAATCCGTCCATCCCCATGAAGTTTTCTTTGGGCATTCTCCAACTCGGCCTCGGGTTCCTCGTGACCATTGTGGGACTTCAGTTTGTGGATGAGTCCACGGCCATGGTGCCGCTCTTAACGCTGTTGTTCTTGTACATGTTGCACACCACTGGAGAGCTCTTCCTCTCTCCCATCGGGTTGTCCATGGTGACCAAGTTGGCGCCGAAAAACATGGCTGGAACCGCCATGGGTGGTTGGTTCTTGAGCTTTGCGATTGCCAATTACGCTGGGGGACTGATCGCCACCCTGACCGGGGGGCACGGCGGTGGTGAGGTGGTTGAGGCTGGATTGTCTGACCTCGAATTGAAGACCGCTGGCCTTGGTCAGTATATCGATGTGTTCTCTACCCTGGGCATGGTCCTGGTCGGATTTGCATTGCTTATCGCCCTGTTGAATAAGCCACTTAACAAGCTGATGCACGGCGTGCGTTGAGCCTGTCAATTCGCGTATTTCACCTCTTTTACCGCCCCGATATGCTGCTTGCCGTCGGGGCGGTCCTTTTGTTTGGCGATATTTGAACCATGACGCGAGCGTTGACCTTCTCTTTTTTCCTCGTTGCATCTCTGACTTCCGCTTTCGGACAGGGTGCACAAATCAATTGGCTCACGGTCGACGAACTCGAAATGGCGCAGGCCAAAGAGCCCCGGAAGGTGATGATCGATGTGTACACCAAGTGGTGTGGTCCTTGCAAAATGATGATGAGGAATACGTTCACCAACGCCGATGTAATTGCCTACATCAATGAGAACTTCTATGCGGTCAAGTTCGATG
>CAXHAW010000288.1:0-2970 GCA_964014525.1 uncultured bacterium | reverse complement strand
GGTAGGATCGTCGGCAGCGTCAGATGTGTATAAGAGACAGGCTTATTCGTAAAGGGGATCTTCGTCGAGAACATGATTTTCGCCTACTTTTTGGGCATGTGCTCGTACCTCGCCGTCTCCAAGACGGTGAAGACGGCGGTCGGCCTTGGATTCGCCGTCATCTTCGTTCTCGGCATCACCGTCCCAATCAACTATCTGCTCGAGAACTTCGTTCTCAAGGAAGGCGCACTGACGTGGCTCAGCGCCGATTACGCCAATGTGGATCTCAGTTTCTTGAGCTTCATCATGTTCATCGCAGTCATCGCGTCCATGGTGCAGCTGGTGGAGATGATCGTCGAGAAGTTTGCTCCGGCTCTGTATGGGGCCCTGGGCATTTTCCTTCCGCTCATCGCCGTTAACTGTTCCATTCTCGGTGGAGCGCTGTTTATGCAAGAGCGCCAATACCCGACCATCGGCCAAGCCACCGTGTTTGGACTGGGCTCGGGTGTGGGTTGGCTCCTCGCCATTGTGGCCATTGCTGCCATTCGGGAGAAAATCCGCTACTCCAATATTCCCGACCCACTCAAGGGTCTGGGCATCACATTCATCCTGACCGGCCTGATGGGCATGGCCTTCATGGCCTTTATGGGCATTGAAATCTGAATCGAAGAACCCATGACCACCACGATTCTTCTCACCATCACCTTCTTTCTGGCCGTCATCCTGCTGTTGGTCAGCCTGCTGTTGTTTGCCAAATCCCGTCTTTCACCAAGTGGCAAGCTCAAGCTGGTCATCAATGGAGAGCAAACCCTCGAAGTGGAGGGGGGGAGCACCCTCCTGACCACATTGGGCAATGCCGGCGTCTTTCTTCCCTCCGCTTGCGGTGGTGGAGGCACCTGCGTGCAGTGCCGTTGCCAAGTTCCCGAAGGTGGAGGCTCCATACTCCCCACTGAAGAGCCTCACTTCTCCCGCAAAGAGATTGCCAATCACTGGCGCCTTGGATGTCAGGTCAAGGTCAAGGAGGACATGGAAATCCAAGTCCCCGAGGAGGTGTTCGGGATCAAGAAGTGGGATTGCGAGGTCGTCTCCAACTACAATGTCGCGTCCTTCATCAAGGAATTCGTCGTCCGCCTGCCAGAAGGAGAAAGCCTCGATTTCGAGGCAGGGGGGTACATCCAGGTCGACGTTCCGACGACGGTTGTAGAATACAAAGACATGGACGTGACGGCCCACCCGGAGCACCACAAGGACCCCAACACATTCAAGAGTGAGTGGGACAAGTTTGGACTTTGGGACCTGAAGATGGTCAACGACGAGCCCATCGTCCGGGCGTATTCTATGGCCAACCACCCCGCTGAAGGCAACATCGTGATGCTCAACATCCGAATTGCAACGCCACCATGGGACCGGGCGCGCAACGCATGGATGAATGTCAACCCAGGAATTTGCTCCAGTTTCGTTTTCGGATGCAAGCCGGGTGACAAATGCACGATCAGTGGTCCGTACGGGGAATTCTTCATCAAGGAAACGGACGCCGAGATGGTCTACATCGGCGGTGGTGCCGGTATGGCACCGATGCGCAGTCATCTCTTCCACCTCTTCCATACGGTAAAGACCGGCCGCAAGGTCACGTTCTACTATGGTGGCCGATCCCGAAGAGAGTTGTTTTACTTAGACGACTTCAGGAAAATCGAAAGCGAGTTTCCCAACTTCAACTTCCATGTGGTACTCAGTGACCCGACGGAGGAGGACAATTGGAATGAAAAAAAGAGCATCGACGACGAGGGAGATGGTTTCCTTGGCTTCGTTCACAATGCGGTAATCGATCACCACCTCAAGCCTCATGAGGCACCAGAGGACATTGAATTCTACTTCTGCGGTCCGCCTTTGATGAACCAGGCCGTGCTCAAGATGTGCGACGACTGGGGTGTGCCGCCCGAGAACGTGGCCTTCGATGATTTCGGAGGGTGATGAAGATGAGATTAGTTTCAGGGAAAACCGCCAGCCATGCGCTGGCGGTCCCATTTGCGGCCATGTGGATGTTGGTTGCCGGATGCGGGGATGCTTCAGATGCTTCCGACTCGATCCAAGCGACCGTTCAAGTGCACCAAGGGGAAGCGCAAGGCACCACCTACAGCATCAAATACCGCTCTGAGGAGCGCATTCAGCAGAGCGTCTTTGACGGCCTTCTCGAAGTGGTGGACCGAGAGGTCAACCTCTGGCGGCCCGAGAGCACCATCAACCAGATCAACGCCTGGGAACGGACCGATTCCCTCTTTGGCTTCATAGACAGCAATCAGGTCATTGGACCACTTTGGGCCCTGTCTGGTGAATTGCATGAGATCACGCGGGGGGCATTCGACCCCACGGTCAAACCACTTGTCGAGTTGTGGGGCTTTGGTCTGTCCAAGCGCGGGGAGGTGTCGATTGCGGACGTGGACAGCGTACTGGAATTCACGGGCCTGTATCCAGACCGGTTCGACATGAATGAGGAGGAGGAGAACAACCGTTATGTGGCGACTTGGGTTCGAAAGGGTGATGGCCGTTCTGCCATCGACTTCAACGCCGTGGCCCAAGGCTATACCGTGGACCTTTTGCTAGAGGCGCTCAGAGAGCGGGGCATTGCCGACGCCATGGTGGAACTCGGAGGCGAAGTGGCGTGCAGAGGTGTCAATGCCAAGGGAGGTCCATGGAGAATTGCAGTGGACCGACCCTTGGTGGGCTCCAGTGCTTCAGATCGGGTGCTCGAAACCGTTGTGGAGGTTCAGGACAGGGCCATTTGTACGAGTGGGAGTTACCGGAAATTTTACGAGCAGGATGGCAGGCGTTTCAGCCACACCATTGATCCCGCTTCGGGCTGGCCTGTGGAAAATGGGCTGCTCAGCGCGACAGTTTTGGCCCCGACAGCGGCCTATGCGGATGCGTTGGCCACAGCGTTCATGGTGCTGGGCGAAGCCCAAACGAGGGCGTTTCTCAATGCCTACCCCGAAC
>CAXHAW010000287.1:0-2979 GCA_964014525.1 uncultured bacterium | reverse complement strand
GGGAAAGCCTCGCGAGCGTCTCCAAGGCACAGGCGTTGAAGCATCCAAATTGGGACATGGGGGCCAAAATCACCATCGACTCCGCCTCTCTCATGAACAAGGGCCTCGAGGTCATCGAGGCACGCTGGCTTTTCGACGTGAAGGCCGCAGACATTGACGTCATTGTCCATCCGCAAAGCATCGTCCACAGTTGCGTTCAATTTGAAGATGGGAGCATCAAAGCTCAACTGGGGGTTCCAGATATGAAGCTTCCTATCCAGTATGCGCTGGGATATCCTGCGCGGATGAAAAACGACTTCCCACGCTTTCATTTCGCAGCATATGCCAACCTGACATTCGAAGCACCGGACAAAACCACATTCCGCAACCTTCAGCTTGCATATGACGCTCTTGACGCTGGAGGCAGCTCCCCATGCGTGCTCAACGCCGCCAATGAAGTGGCCGTGGCCGCATTCCTCCGCGATGAAGTGGGCTTCCTAGAAATGAGCCACGTGCTCGAGCATGCGCTCGATGCGGTTTCCCCCGTCGGCAACCCCGATTTGGAACAACTCTTCGAGTTGGACCGTGCCGCTCGAGAAGCGGCAACCCACCGCGTCAAACAGTCATAATGTCCGCCTCCTTCGCGGAGATTCGGTCATCCACCTGTTTGCTGAAGTCGTTCGTCAGCGTCTGAATATTGGCCTCTCCAACCTTGATAGCATCCTCGCTGGCTCCATCGTCCTTGGCCGATTTCACTCCGTCATTGGCCTCTTTTCTAGCATTGCGGATGGACACCTTGGCGTTCTCCCCGACGGCCTTGGCCTGCTTGGCCAAGTCCCGTCGACGCTCCTCAGTCAATGCCGGGACGGAAATGATCAGCACCTCGCCGTTGTTCATTGGGTTCAATCCCAAGTTGGCGTTGGTAATCGCTGAGGCAATCGGGTCCAGCATGGCCTTCTCATAAGCCTGCACGGTCAGCGTCCGGGGGTCTGTCGTCGACACATTGCCCACCTGGTTCAACGGGGTCAACGCCCCGTAATAGTCCACTTTGACGCTGTCCAACATGCTCGGGTGGGCCTTGCCCGCACGGATCTTCCTCAATTCCATGTCAAGACGCTCAACGGCCTTTTGCATGTCCTCCTTCGCCGATTCATAGGCGAGTTCAATCATTTCACTCATGGGTCAAACGGTCACAATGGTTCCGATCTCTTCTCCCTCCACAATACGGAGGAGGTTGCCGGACTGGTTGATGTCGAATACGATGATAGGCAACTTGTTCTCGTTGCACAGGGTAAAAGCGGTCATGTCCATGACCTTGAGGCCACGGCGGAAGACCTCGTCAAAAGAAAGGCTGCTGAACCGTTCAGCGTCGGGGTCCTTCTCTGGATCAGCCGAGTAGATTCCATCCACGCGGGTCCCTTTCAGAATAACATCGGCCTCAATCTCAATGGCCCGAAGCGATGCGGCACTGTCCGTGGTGAAAAACGGGTTCCCCGTTCCCGCACCAAAAATGACGACCCTTCCCTTCTCCAAATGTCGCATTGCGCGTCGGCGGATGACGGGCTCTGCAATGGCCTTCATCTCAATGGCGCTTTGGAGACGCGTGTCCACGCCAATGTGCTCCAACGCACTCTGAAGCGCCATGGCGTTGATCATGGTCGCCAACATGCCCATATAGTCCCCTTGGGTTCTCTCCATGCCACCTTCCGCAGCTTGAACACCTCGAAAGATGTTCCCGCCGCCGATAACAATGGCACATTGTACGCCGGCCTTGACCAGCCCCTCTACCTCACTGGCATAGAGGGCAAGTTGTTGATTATCAATGCCAAACTGCTTGCTGCCCATCAGGGCCTCACCGCTAAGCTTCAAAAGGACGCGCCGATACTTCATCGGAGCAGCAAGATGCGACCAATCCACGCCCCATCACAAAAGAAAAAGGGTCCCCTTTCGAGAACCCGTTTTCAAATGGTCTAAAAGTCTAAGAATCAGTCCAAGCTCACTCGGCTGAAACCCGTAATGGCCCGATCAACACCGGCCGCCTCCTTGACGTAGTCAGCCACACTTTGCTTGTTGTTTTTGATAAAGGCTTGGTGCACCAATGTCACCTCCCTAAACCACTTCTTGAGTCGGCCCTTTGCAATATTGGATGCCATCTCCTCTGGCTTTCCCTCCTTGATGGCAAGCTCCTTGCCAATCTCCAACTCTTTGTCAATCGCAACCTGGTCGATGCTGCTTTCATCCAAAGCAATCGGTGACATGGCGGCTGCCTGCATGGCAACATCCTTGCCCACTTGGGCGTCGACTCCGCCATTAAAGGCAACAAGTGTGCTCAGGCGATTTCCCGGGTGGATATAAGCCACAACAGCCTCACCAGAAACCTGCTCGTAACGGCTCACCTCGATGCGCTCGCCAAGGCGACCCATCTGGTTTGTGATTTCCTCTCCGACGGTCACTCCAGAAGGGTGTGCACAGGCCAGCAACGCGTCCTTGTCAGCAGGAGCCTCGGACACAGCAATGTCGAGAATGCCCTGGGCAAAGGATACATAGTCTGCATTCTTGGCCACGAAATCTGTCTCACAGTTCAGAGAGATGATGCAGCCACGGTTGCCCGCGGCATTCGTAGAGGAAAGGACTGCGCCTTCACCAATTTCATTGTCTCCTCGCTTGGCAGCAATTTTCTGACCCTTCTTGCGAAGGACCTCGATGGCCTTTTCGAAGTCACCGTCGGCTTCAACGAGGGCCTTCTTGCAATCCATCATTCCGGCTCCAGTCTGCTTTCGGAGCTTGTTGACATCGGCAGCAGTAATGCTCATGGTTCTGAGATGTATAGGGTTCGGTTAGCGCGCACACATGGCGCACAAATTTTGAGTTCGTTGCGTCCTGGGAATCAGGCTCCCTTTTCGTCGGACTTCTCCTCGTCGGCAGGCGCTTCCTCAGCAGCAGGTGCTTCCTCAGCAGCAGGCGCTTCCTCAGCAGCAGGCGCTTCCTCAGCAGCAGGCG
>CAXHAW010000286.1:0-2981 GCA_964014525.1 uncultured bacterium | reverse complement strand
CACAGGTAGGATCGTCGGCAGCGTCAGATGTGTATAAGAGACAGACATCCAGCAGAGCGGACAACAGAATGAACAAAGGAAGAAGATGGCTGAACACAGGCCATCCAACCAGGCATTGAGAACGCATGCCGAAAAATAGGCCAAGTCGCTGAACCTACCCGTTCAATCCAACCACGGCTCCCCATACGTAGCGAGGATGTCTAGAATATCGGCCACGCCAACGACGCCGTCCCCATCCACATCCCCGAGTAAAGCCCCCCCCTGGCCACCAAAATCCGCAAGGACAGACAGAAGGTCTCCAGAGCCCACCACCCCGTCTGCATCCAAATCAAGCGCACAGATCGCTGACAGCGGCGAGACCTCCCCAAATTGACGTGATGCCCTTTCCAAACCGAGCGCAGCAAGTTGTACCCCCAAACCGCGGCCTGGGAAATCATCAGCTGGAGGATGAATGCCCCCCCAAATTCTCGATAAACTGCATTGATCAGAAGCGTCACGATACGTGGCCCATTGGATGTCAAACGACACACTTGGGCCGTCCTCAAAAACCAAAAATTGGTTCTGCACCACTGGAAACACCCCCATGCCTCCTGGAAAAAATGGATCACCCGTGATGGAGGTCAAAATTTCCGCTGCCGCCCTTGAAAAGGTGCTGTGTCCACTGACATACCCTGCAAATGGCGGCGTCACAAAACTCGGGCGTTGATATGGCCACCATTCCTCAGCGAGAATCCACCCCACTTCCGCCTCGTCCCAAGAGGGATTGACAATGGCGTCGGGTCCCTGCCAAGCCAAAACTTTGACCTTGCCCAAATTGCCTCCCGAAGACAACGGGTCTCCCGCCTGGACCAATTCGATGTGACCCGGAACCAAAGGAAGCCCTCCGGGGTGGTAGCTCTGCAGTGTTGAGTCACTCCGCTGTCCCAAACCCGCCATGTATCGAATCGCGGAAACCGGACGGATATAGTCATAGTACCCCTTGTGGGACCAAGCTGCAATTGCAGCATCATGCAACGTTCCCCCCAAAGTCAAGTACGCCCTGACCGTGTAACGCAACGGGTCCATCTCCGGTCCTTCACCCATCCAATGCAAGGCAAAATCCGGATGGTCCATGACACCGTTCAACAAAACATACCAATGTCCTGGCGGCGTCTCACTGTCTGGACCATCAGCCCAGAATTCAGCCAAGACCCTCGAATAATCTCCACGCGGTACAGAATTTGGCTCGTAAGGAGCGCCCGTTTTGGGATTCTCAGCATGGCCGGAACTGAAATCCCCCCCTTCTATCCAATCATAAAAGGTGTTCATCTCATCAAAGGAATCCGGCCCAGTAACCGATGAGTTGCCCAAGTTTCCCGGGCTCACGTCCAACATAACCCCATCGTCTGGGTGCAAGTGTCCACTCCACAGGGCGACCAAAGCAAAACCCCATGCATAGGCATCTGAAATGCCATCGACAGTCGATTCTGATTCGTACAGCGGAGGGGCACCGCAATCGAGATAAACCGGCCATTCTACACCATCTCGGCTCTGGGTGTCCATCACAGAATCTGACAATGCAAACGGTTTGACCCAACCCCACTCAGCCCCCTGAAAATCCGGAGTTTCACTCAGCACATTGCCCCCTTGATCGATGAAAACCGGAATCGCCAGAGGCTGGTATGCATTGGGGTCAACAATGTCCTCATTGCCCGATCCAGACAGCTCCAAAGATGGATTTACAGACACGTACGTTTGGTTGGCATAGTCCCCTGACTCATTTGACCCATCCTGAAGCCCAAAAGCAATGATTTCCGCTGCAATATGATTCCCCAACTCTGCAGGGCCTTGGGCATAGTTCACGCTGGTGTTGGCGGGATCGCAACCCAGCTGAACCATCGTCGACTCAAACAACGCAAGGGCACTGGCTGAACTCGGGCTGTCAGCGAACCTGTGTGTGAGCAAGCGATATGCAGCATGAGTGATGGCCGTTTCCTGCGCAATCCTTAAGTCTTCTGCACCCTCTGGAATCTCCAGCAGGGACGGATCAAATGTGACTTCAAATCCATGAAAATTCTGACCGAGAAACATGACGCTGTCTACGTCATCGTACGCGGCAAACGCATCGAAGCAAGCAAGGGAAAAGTGGAACAAGTTCCGGGCGTGCACCGTTGGACGCGCAAAGTCACCGCGAATGGCCTCTAGCAGGTCTTCATTCCACTGGCGGACCACTGTTGATTCCATAGACATGGAGCGCGCCTGGGCTGTCGATCCATATGCCGTTGGTCCCGACTGAGCCCTGACCTGATTCAAACAGAGACAGGCGATAATTACAAGAATGGCAGGACGAAGGGCCATATAACAATTTATGAAATTGAAAAGGGGCACCGCTTAATCCAAAGCGGATACAGCCTGCTCAATTTGTAGACGACACGTTGTATCGTATAAACTCAGCCTTCCTCTCCAAGTTCATCCAAGACCTTCTGCACTTCATTTTCGGTGCTTCGGAGGCGCTCACCGCAGTATGAAATGAGATGGGCTGCACGCTTGACCTTGGCCGCGAGATCATCCACGCCAATTTCATCCTGTTGCAACGCAGCGAGAATGGTTTTCAGCTCTTCAAATGCAGCCGTATAGTCCTTCGGGTCTGTCATGTTCTGTCCGTGTTTCCTTTTTCAGCAGGGCTCACTTCCTTGACTTCAGATTTGAAGGTACCGCTTTCCAATTCGGTCTCCACTTCCATTCCAGGTGTCAACACCTTCACGTCTCGAATGGACTTTTCATCGAGCCGCGTAATCGAGAAGCCTCGCTTCAAGGTGGCTCCCGGGCCGAGCAATGCGAGTGTCGCCCTCATCGCGGCCATGCGCTCCTCCTGTTGTCGCAACTGCCGTGTGGCCTCCCTGTGAATTCCTGACTCCACTTCCTCAAGGGCGCTTTTCCATTGCTTTGGCAATTGCCCCACACCGGTTTTCCATTCCGCCTGAATCCGAACCAACGCCTCC
>CAXHAW010000285.1:0-2989 GCA_964014525.1 uncultured bacterium | reverse complement strand
GAGCTCGAAAACAGCCGTCTTCTCGGACTTGAGGAGATTCTTCATGCCCAATCCACCGGCTTGCGTGGTGGTGGCGGATCCATCACATTCTTCTATGAGGACTTCGCCAACGGCTTTGCCGGCAACAATGGCTTTGGTGCTTTGACTGTGGAGGACACAAGCCCGGATGTGACCATCTGGCAGTATGTGGATGCAGCTGGAGATGGATACTATCAAGATGCGACCGCCTCGGGGGTGCAGCCACCAGCAGGAGAATTCAGCACGAACATTGGTGCGCTCGACAGTGAGACAGCTGACAACGGCTGGATGGTGTTTGATCCCGATTACTACAACACGCCAATCTCCAGTGGAGTGGAGGACACTGAGGGCTACCTCAACCTCCCTACGTTGGACATGACCGACCTTGAGAGTGTTGTCATCAGCTGGGACCAGTACCTGCGCTACTGCTGTTTCCCTTACCTCCCCATTTTCGTGGAGGTGAGTGTCGATGGAGGCGGCACATGGACATCCTTTGAAGCTGGAGGGACATTCATTCCTTCTGCGAATACCGCCAGTGCAAACCCATTGGTGACCAGCTTAGACATCAGCTGTGCTGCGGCGGGTCAATCTGCAGTGGACATTCGCTTTTCGTATCGCCAGAACCCGACAGTTGGGAATGGATACAGCCACTATTACTGGGGAATTGATGACATTAGAATTGATGCAAACCCCGTGTCCAACAGCATGGAGCTTGTCCAGTTGACCAATGGTGATGTCTATCTGCTTTTTGAATACCGGGTGACCCCGATGGCTCAGGCGATTCCTGAAGCCGATGGGGGCGTGCTGGCAGGTGTTTTGTACCGCAACAACGGATACCTCAACCAAGACAGTTGCGTCATCACTGTGGAGGTTTTGGATGATCAGGGCACTGTTCTGAGCACAACGGCAACAGAGCCTTTCACTGCACCGTCTTTCGCCAACAACGACAACTGTCCAGCGAACCCTCAGGACACCTTGTACATCGCGACGGGATGGGAGCCTGAGACAGAAGGCTTGTACACCCTGCGTGCCACCATGTCAAGTGACAGCATTGTTGATGCTGGCACCTTGGAGGTGGACATGGAATACACAGAATGTGATTTTGGGCATGACAATGCTGGTGCGCTGGATGTCGAACTCGGACCCCGTTACGACGATGAGAATGCGTTCTATGAGCCCACGGGTTATGGAAACCGCTTCACATTCCACAATGAAGGCACCACGGTGTATGGGCTCGCGGTGGCATTCGGTCCAAGCACGTCCACTGGGATTGACTTTGAGATCCGTTGGATTGATCAGGATCCCGAGCTTGCATTGAGTGATGCTCCCTATGAATTCGCGGAGTTCACCTCCGATGAAAACTGGGCTGGAACAGCGAACAACCCCGTCTACTATCCCCTCGCTTTTGAGGATGAAATCGAGGTGGGGGTCAATGGACTGGCTACGCCTGGTTTCTATGCTGGGGCGGTGATCACCGAATTCGATTGGGAAGACCTCGAGTTGACGGTGTTGGGCAACGGCAACAGCGATACAGACAACAGCACCATTATCTATCAGCAGGCAGGCAGCGGCGAATTCGTTTGGTTCACCGCACAGACGGCCACACCTGCCATTCGTTTGATTACTTGTCCTGTGGTCAGTGTGGACGTCATCGGCGCCTACAACGGCGTTCACCTTCAGGGGAACTATCCAAACCCGACCAATGGGGAAACGCGCTTCGTGTTTACCTCTGATTGGGGTGGAGACTTCATGATTGAGCTCCGCGACATTCAAGGCCGTATCGTGGATGTCCTCGACCTCGGTGCCCGCCCAGCAGGTGAGCACACGGTGGTATATGACACGTCTGCCCTCGCGGATGGCATGTACACCTTCTCCCTGATCACCGGCGATGCGCGGGTGACCAAGAAGATGCGGGTACAGCACTGATTTCTCGTCGACAAGACGTGGGCGGCCCGCTCCCTGTGTGGGGGGCGGGCCGTTATCTTTCGGACCATGCCGAATTCAGCAGGTGGAGGATGGAAGGGCCGGTTGGCTCGGCCCTGGGCTGCGCGGGAACGCCGCAAGGATTGGGCGCGCAATGCTGAGTCCGGTGTTGCACAGGCCCGGGTCCTGTCCAACCTATTGTCGCGCGCTGCCGACACAGCCTTTGGTCGTGACCATGGATTTGAGAAGATGGCCACCATACGGGATGCTTCCGAACAGGCCGCTGCCTTCCGGGAGGCGGTTCCCGTGCGGGATTATGAAGGGCTCAAGCCATACGTGGAGCGCGTGGTCGCCGGTGAGAAAGACGTGCTCTGGCCGGGCCTTCCCAAGTATTTCTGTAAGACTTCGGGCACCACGTCCGGGGCGAAGTACATCCCCTTGACAGAGGAGAGTCTACCCAATCACATCGGGTCAGCGCGCCGCGCCCTGTTGCACCATGTTGCCCGCACTGGGAATGCTGATTTTGTCGGTGGGAAGATGATTTTCTTGCAAGGGAGTCCGACACTTCACGATACAGATGGGGGCGTGCCGCACGGTCGATTGAGTGGCATTGTGGCCCACCACATTCCGGGTTATTTACAGCGGAATCGGCTCCCGTCTTGGGAGACCAATGTCATTGAGGATTGGGAGAGCAAGGTCGATGCCGTCGTTCGTGAGACAGCGGGGGAGGACCTGCGCCTGATCAGTGGGATTCCGTCATGGGTGCAGATGTATTTCGAGCGTCTGTTGGCCTACACGGGCAAGGCCAATGTGCTGGAGGTCTTTCCGAATTTCTCGCTGTTCGTCTTCGGAGGGGTTGCCTATGCGCCTTATGCTGAACGTTTTGCGGAGTTGATTGGGGGTGACGTTCCGCGGGTGGAAACGTATCCTGCCAGTGAGGGGTTCATCGCCTACCAAGATGGCGAGCCGGGGGATGGGCTTTTGGTCAACTCGGACGATGGCCTGTTTCTCGAATTCATCCCCGCGGCGGATTATGGTAGCCCGGGCG
>CAXHAW010000284.1:0-2990 GCA_964014525.1 uncultured bacterium | reverse complement strand
GCCAGTACACGACACATGGAGGCACACACCAAAAGGCGCTTCGCGAAGCCTATGTTAAGGTGGTCCGTGACTTCTTTCAGAAAGAGCACGACGCCGGTGACATCCGGATGGGACTCATGGCAGGCATTGCCGTTCGCGTGCAGGAGCCCGTGTTCGAGTCCCAGACCAAGACGAAGCTGGGCAGTTCAGAGGTTCGCCCTGGAGGCACGAGCATGCGCTCTTTTGTCCTCGACTTCCTCAAGGTTGAACTCGCCAACCACCTCCATCGCAACCCTGGGACTGCGGAGGCGTTGCTGAAGCGCATCCTTCAGAGTGAAAAGGAGCGAAAGGACTTGGCTGGAATCAAAAAGTTGGCCAGAGAACGCGCCAAAAAGGCCAGCCTCCACAACAAGAAGCTCAGGGATTGCCGGGTTCACCTGACGAAAAAGCACGATAGGGCTGAGGAATCGACCCTGTTCATCACCGAGGGAGACAGTGCCTCGGGCAGCATCACCAAGGCCCGTGATGTGAATACCCAAGCTGTATTCTCTCTCAAGGGAAAGCCACTCAACTGCTACGGTCTGACGAAGAAGGTGGTCTATGAGAATGAGGAGTTCAATTTGCTCCAGGCCGCCTTGGACATCGAGGATGGACTCGATGGTCTGCGCTACAACAACGTCGTGATTGCAACGGACGCCGACGTGGACGGAATGCACATTCGAATTCTGTTGATGACCTTCTTTTTGCAGTTCTTCCCAGACCTGGTCCGCAAGGGCCATTTGTATGTCCTGCAGACCCCGCTTTTTCGGGTGCGAAACAAGAAGGAGACCCGTTATTGCTACACCGATGAAGAGCGGCTTGATGCCATCGCCTCGCTCGGGCCGAAGCCTGAAATAACGAGGTTCAAGGGGCTTGGTGAGATCAGTCCGGACGAGTTCTCCCACTTCATTGGCGAGGACATTCGTCTGGATCCCGTCGACCTTGGTGGAGAGCACCAGTTGGACGACATGTTGTCCTTCTTCATGGGGAAAAACACACCAAACCGCCAGCGTTTCATCATTGAAAACCTGCGTGTTGAGAAGGACCCTGACGAGGAGAAGTCTGAAACAGAAAGCACCGAAGCCGCATGATTGAGGAGAACCAAGAGCACGACGAGCAGGAGGACCTTTCCAAAGACCCAGAAGCCGCTTCCACAGAAGGAGGAGATGGAGATGATGGCAGTGGGGCCGATATGGAGCAGGTCATCCGCATCAAAGGGATGTACAATGAGTACTTCCTTGATTATGCTTCCTACGTCATTTTGGAGCGGGCGGTTCCGCACTTGCACGACGGCCTGAAGCCTGTACAGAGACGCATTCTACACTCCCTGAAGGAGCTGGACGATGGGCGATTCCACAAGGTGGCCAATGCCATCGGCAACACGATGAAATTCCACCCCCATGGGGATGCGAGCATCGGGGACGCTATGGTTCAAATCGGCCAGCGCGAATTGGCCTTGGACTGTCAGGGAAACTGGGGCAACATTCTGACTGGAGACCGCGCGGCGGCTCCGCGTTACATCGAGACGCGCCTGAGTGCCTTTGCCAAAGAGGCGCTGTTTAACCCGAAGACGACCAATTGGTTGGCGACGTATGACGGCCGAAATCAAGAGCCGGAGACGCTGCCAGTCAAGTTTCCTTTGCTGCTTCAGCAAGGTGCGGAGGGCATCGCTGTGGGCCTTGCATGCAAAATGCTGCCCCACAATTTCAACGAGCTCATCGATGGTTCCGTTGCTTATCTCAAGGGGCGAAGTTTCAAGCTTCTACCGGATTTCCCGACAGGTGGCGAAGCGGATTGCGAGCTCTACAACGATGGTCTGCGCGGTGGCAGAGTCCGCGTGCGCGCCAAGTTGCGCAAGGAAGACAACAAGACGCTGATCGTGGAGGAGGTGCCCTATGGCGTGACCACCACATCCCTAATCGAGAGCATACTCAAGGCCAACGACAAAGGGAAGATCAAGGTGAAGCGGGTGGAGGACAACACCGCCAGCAAGGTGGAAGTGGTCATCCACTTGACCAATGGCGTCAGCCCCGACCGAACCATTGATGCCCTCTTTGCCTTCACAGACTGCGAGGTCCGAATCGCGCCCAATGCGTGCGTGATCGAGAACGACCGTCCTGTATTTCTCGGTGTCAAGGAGATCCTGAAACGAAGCACGGAGAGAACCCGTGTTCTCCTGGGCCGAGAGCTTGAGATTCGGCTCGGAGAGCTGCAGGAGTTTTGGCACTTTGCTTCACTTGAGAAGATTTTCATCGAAAAGCGGATCTACAGGGACATTGAAGAATGCGAGACTTGGGAAGCCATTCTTCAGGCCATCCACAAGGGGCTTGAGCCACACATCAAACACCTCATCCGCCCGGTAACAGACGACGATGTTACCAGGCTGACTGAGATTCGAATCAAGCGCATTTCCAAATTCGACAGCGAAAAGGCTGATCAGCGCATCGCCAATCTCGAGGTGGAGATTGAAGAGGTCAAGAACCACCTCGATCACCTCACAGACTACACCATAGAGTGGTATCGCCAGCTTAAGAAGAAGTTTGGAAAGGGCCGTGAGCGCAAGACCGTGCTCAAGGCTTTTGGTACCATCGACAGTGCCAAAGTGGCGGTAGCGAACCACAAATTGTATGCGGACCTGAAGGAAGGGTTTGTCGGCATCGGGATGCCGCGAGGAGAGGGGGAGTACATCTGCGACTGCTCAGACATCGCCGACATCATTGTCATCCGAAAGGACGGGACAATGCAGGTCTCGAGGGTGACGTCCAAGGCCTTCTTCGGAAAGGACATCTTGCATGTGGGCGTCTGGAAGCGGGGAGATGAACGCACCACCTACAACATGATCTACCGCGACGGAAAGAAGTCGTCGGGAGGCCGAACGTTGGCAAAGCGATTCAATGTCACTTCCATGACCCGCGACAAGGTGTACCCTGTCTCTTATACACATCTGACGCTGCCGACGATCCTACCTGTGT